>CAIKYI010000675.1 GCA_903831545.1 uncultured Methylobacter sp.
AAGCAGTACAGGTTAATCGTTATTCATTACAACGAGATATCTTCATGTAAAACTCAAGCCGCTTCGTTTAAGAATGAGCGGTAAACAGCTCTTCTACTGATAACCGCAAAGACCTTGCATAAGCTGGCTTACCTTGCCCAATCCTGCCTAAAAATACAGCTCGCTCTGTTTCGGACTCCCCTAGCAATCCGATGAGTCGATTTGATAATTTTACCGCATTTGCGGCCACCTTTGGTTGCTTTGTAAAAACAACTTGTTCCCTGACATACCCAAAAAAAATCAAAGGCGTCATTTCAGGCTGTAATTGTAAATTTAAATGAGTAGCTTCCAGCCAAAAGCGTTGTAAAGCACGACCGGCGGTAATGTAGTCTTGGGAAGTTTGGGGTTTTTCTTTGGCCATTAGAATAAAATGCCCCGCACAAAACAATCCAGGCAAAAAATCCAGTTCTATTCGCGGCAATAAAGTTCCCGATAGATATGTATTAAGAAAACTGACACGCGCCCAGCTCTGCATTGCCCATTTCATTAATTTGGTAGCGATAGGGTCAAGACCAACCGCTTGATCCGGAATTTTGTCATCACTAAAACGAGCGCTCCATTCAATGATAGTACTGTGTGTATGGAAAGCTTCAGGCAAGGTCAAGCGAAGTTGACCGTTTTTCTGCATTAACCAAGCTGTACGGCAGCGATTCGCAAAGCCTTCTACCCACTTAATGCTGTATAAATCCCCAACCGTCTGTTCCAGTGCTTTTTTTTGCTCCATTGTAAGTGGCGTAGTTTTCAACATCCGCCTTTGCACACTACGAATTGGCAAATAAGGAAGCAATGGATCTGACACCACTGTGGAATCATAACGCAAAAAAACATCAATAGTTTGTTTGGTTTCAGGTGCATCACTGCGCCGTTTAAACTCTGCACAATATTGAAACGCACTTGCAGAAATAACTATGCTTTCCAATAAAGCACCAATGGCGAGTTGACTGGCATGACCTTGTAAATCATAGACGCAATGTTCCCGAGTATCATATCCATGCACAACAAAATGCTGATCATTAATAATCTCAAATCGCCAAGTTTGCATATTGTCGCCACTGGGCGCCCAACGAGCATTATCGATAATTTTTTCAATCAGAGTTTGCGTTTCCATATATTTATTCCGGTTTGTTAAATTGGGACATAAATTGCTTACTGGCTAAATGAATAGCTAATCGCTGAATCAGATTTGTATTGCCCCCCGGACGCCAGGTTTTAGCCAACTTATTGCTATAAGCATCAAAATGCAGCCCCCAAGGCGCAGCCAACACTTTACCCCGTTTAAGCAATATCTTTAACGCATATGTTGCGGCAACGCCCGCACATAATTCGCAAGCCATCGGTGTGGACGGACCTTTGTGCTTAACAAAATCAACTGCGCTTTGATCAACCAAATATCCGCGCTGTAACATGGCGGGCGATAAGCCCAATAAAAAATGCAGGATTTTGTCAATTTCAGATTTACCGCTCAACTGAAAATACTGCTCAAAACTCATTTGACCCGGCAAAAAACACAATAATGCGGTACCCATGCCTAAGGGTGCCGCCGTTATGGCGGGAATACCGTGTTCGGCGCAATAGGCAAACACCATTTCTCGTGCTTCAAAAGCAAAAAAATCCAGCGCATCGACATATAAATCAACCCCTGTAAAAAATTCTGACAGGTTATCTGAGGTAACGCCGTTAGGGAAATTTGTTATCTCCAATTCCGGATTAATATCCAACGCCATCTCCGCCATCACCTCGGTTTTTGGCCTGTCCAGATTAGAAACAGTGGCGCCAGCCTGACGGTTGAAGTTGGGCAGCTCAAATTTGTCAAAATCGGAGATGTTAAATTTTCCAACACCTAGTCTCGTCAAAGTTATCAAATGACTGCCACCAACACCACCCAAGCCAGCAATGGCGATGCGCTTATTTTTGAGTAAGTCTTGTTCTTGTGACGTTATCCAACCAATGTTTCTGGAAAAAGCGGCTTGGTAATTAAAGGATTTTTGGGTCATCGTTGTAGCCTTTTACAATAGTGGACAGACCAAGGTTTTTTTAAGCTAAGCCTTTTTAATAAAGACAACATTAGGCAGTCCTTCAAAATGGGCGTCACAGGTTATTAAATCTGAGCTGTATGTCAATGCTGTCGCATACACAATAGCATCAGCAGTAGCAAGCTTAAATTGGCGATGCAATTCCGCCGCTTGTAACGCAATTTTTGTATCGAGATCTGCTACTACGCAGTTTTGCGTATAAGCAATAACTTGATCTGCCTCTGCCTCACCTACTTCACGCGTCAACCATTTACAAAGTTCTAGCTGCACTATAGTGGGAACAATACACTCAGATATTTCAGGAAACACCTCCGCAATCGTCTGTCTCAACGGGCTATCGATTAGCCATTCGATCCAGATTGAAGTATCAACAACACGCATCAAAATCTATCATTTCTGTCTCTAAAATCAGCAGAATCGGCACCTGCTGCAATGCCTTTTAACTGCTCAAAACTCGGCACGGGTATCATTAGCACACCTTTACCTTTTGGAATAAAAACAAATTGTTGCCCAGATTGCCAGTGCTGCTCGTCACGCACAGATTTAGGGATAGATATTTGATATTTGCTTGAAAGCGTTGTAATCGCAGGCATTTTCGTACTCCTAGATTATCGATACTAACTTGGTAAAATTCTAGCAGAAGATCGCCACGCTTACTATCAAATCAAGTAACATGCCTGCTGCATTGTGTAAAAATTTCTAACGGCACCATGGTTCAAAATAGTATGGGCATGTAGAGAGTTCAAAGCGCCCTTTTCGACAGCTAACAGTACTACAAATCACGAAGAATAATTAAAACTTGCCAACTTGTAAATGGAGTTAAATAAGATGCGCCACCCTGAGCAATACGCCAATAAGCAAGATAGTTTGCAACAACCCTACACCCCCGACCCAGAGGATAAGCTCGGCTTTAGTATCGACATTCTTAGTTGTGTTTTCCAATATTTTTAAATCCAACGCATCGATTTCTTGTGACAGGCGAGCTTCGACTTCCTTAATTTCAAGACGGACTTCCTGTATCTCCTTAAGCAATCGCAACCCTGTTTCCCGCAATTGCGGCTGGATGGCAACTTCTTTTAACTGAGGATAACGATCTTCCAATTGACCAATGGCTTCCGCAATAATCCGGGCCCAGAATTTGTCATCTGGGGCATCGGTATGTTGTTCGTAGATGTGAAGGGCGCTGACACTCATGACAGATTCCGATATATGATAATTTAATTATAATCAATCTACTTAAAGTGAACACGAATGACTTAAATTTGGCAACCTATGATTCCATGCAAATCTACCCTAAGCTCAAGGCACTTATTCCACTTATTTGTCTAAATTAAAGTAGCTTAGATTATCTATTCGGATTATTTACAAAACACCTACTGCCCGCCTTAAGTGCAACGAGGCCAAAGCAGCATCAAGCGTGGCATCATTGAAATTTGCATGGGTAGTTGTGCGCAATTCTTCTGCCTTAAGCACCTCAGTATTGGTTGATAAGCCTTGCTGGTAACGGTCAGCTGTTACTTTTAAATTTTCATCGGCTTGCGCGATTGCCTGCTTGGTCACGGTAATGCGTTTTTGTGTTTCCTGTATGTCCAACCAAGCCTGACGCACTTGCAAACCAATCATGCTGGATAAATCGTCACGTTGTTCTTTTAATGAAATCGCTTGCCGTGTCATTGCATCGCTACGATGCCCCGAACTACCGTCAAATAGCTTCCATTCCACACCTACATTAGCCATCCACATGCCTTCAAAGGCCTGATAACGATTTTCTTGATATTGGTAGCCACCGTTAACGGCAACTTGGGGTAACAACCCTGCCTTAACACTCTGGGCCTGTTGTTCCAATGACTCTATTTGCTGCGCTAATCCAACCAATTCCGGGCGTTGTTTTAGCGCATTGCTACTAAGATCGCTTAATACTCCCTGAGGCGTTTGAGGGAATTGATAGGCCAGTTTAACGGGGTCTGCAAGATTTCGATCCAGTAACTGGTTATAACGTGCCTGAGCAATATCCAATTGGTTTTTTGCCTGCACGACAAGTTGTTGGGCATTAACCAACTCAACGTTTGCCGCCAATACATCATTACGAGCGACTATACCTTGATCAAAAAGATTTTTAACTTCTTTGTCATGCCCAGCCAGACTATCAACATGGCTTTGAGCAACTTGCAAGCCACTTTCTCTTCGTAACACCTCAATATAGGCTTCCGCTACGCGCATTTTGATATCCAAAACCGACGTAATTTCATTTGCCTGAACTGCCTGCAATGTAGCTTCAGCAGCATCTATATTGTGACTGATACGCCCACTGGTAAAAATTGGCACTGAAGCAATAGCCTGGGCTTTTACACTGCCTGCCTGCGCGGTACTAAACTGAAATGTCTGCCCTCCAAATTGGGTTTTTGCAGCTTGCGCTTCATTAAATTGGGTGTAGCCACTGCTTGTATTAAGACTTGGCAATCGCTGCCCCTGAGCAGAACGCAACTGCTGTTCTGATGCGCTGGTATCTGCTTTGGCCGATTTTAGTTGATGATTATTGGTTATTGCGCTCCCCCAAGCATCTTCAAGTGTTTCTGCTGACGCTTTCATCGCAACAAATACCATTAATAGGCCCATCAAACTATAAATCAGACAGTATTTATTTTTTATCATAAAGCATACTCGTATATTAAATTTAGACTTGTTTGTTATCAAAAAATACGTTTTAACAGAATTAGCTTAATCTGAAACCGTCAATTTAGTGATGCTCTTTTCCAGTTATATGCATCATACCCTTGCGATACAAATGAGGGATCAGCAGATACCAGGGCATTCTTAGCCAATGCGATCTAATAAATAGCAGCCAGCGCGCCAGTCCTGTCCACGAGTCATTGCAACTTACATGGTTTGGCATTAACGCCCTTAGAAAGAGTGCATCCATAAATCTTTGTTTTATTCTGTTTACAGAATGTTCTGCCGAGGCTTTAAGTACCGCTTCTGGCACTGGAGTTTGTAAAATCAGGCTGGTATAGCGCAGCGCATAAAACAAGGGGGTTTGTTGTTTAAGCTCAGCGGCACGTTGCAATAACTTATTCCAAAAACCTTGTTCCGCAGAAAACTCTTTCAGTAATAAATCCAAATCGGACAAATCACGAAACCCATGATCAAACTCACCTTCATGGAACAAATGCGTGGCACTGTGCAAAATCCTGTCTTCCGTAGCCAATACCCAGGCATATTTTTCTTCAATCTTAACGATATTCGCCAATAATTTATTGGCGTCGGGGCAAAATTTAGCTGTGATGGGCAAAATATTATGATGCACATCAATACAGGTATTTCTATCAATATTAACCAGAGGCGGTAATTCATGCATCCATTGTCGATAATATTTTTGATCATAAGCATCATATTGCTGGTTGCGCCAACCTTTAAATATCAATCTTTTCTCTACCAAATCCAAGCGGTCCTTTTTGACCAGAATATCAACATCAACAGAAACCCTACCTTGCCCGGCAATATCTCCAGCTAAAAAATAAGCTGCGCCTTTTAAATAAATTATTGGTGTATCAAGCGGTTTTAGGGCCTCAGTAATACAATCAATTTCCCATGAAAGGGATAATTCAAAATGCCTTGAAAAAGTTAAGGCTGACTGCAAATGATTAAGTGGCTTTTCGGGCACAAACGAGAAAACTTCATTTTTTTCCAAAAGAAAAGCCAATCTGGCCAGAACGCCTGCATACCGAGCCTGCCTGATTAATAAATCCCACTGAGACAAGTTAAATGCTTTTATGATTTCCGGCTTGCAAAAAACCAGAATTATCAGAGGAGGCTTTGTCTTATTCATTTCTTTTACTAACAAGACAATTCAGCTATAACCTTGATAGCGTCATCCAACTCACTATACTCAAAATCATAACAACTGCTATTTTCAACAACATCACAAAGCGCATTAAAGCCCTGAGCACCAACAACATTATAATTAAAAGCGTTATCGGCTAATTTAATGACTGTTTGTCCCTTATCCAAAACCTGCAAGTTAGTTTTTGCGCCTTCCTTATATCGGGGAAATATTACCACTTTAGCAATGGCTCTTTTGGTGCTGTTTTCAACGCAAGTCCTGCCAGGTTTTAAATGACTAACAGTGCCCTTTGCCGTATCACAAAAAGAATCGCCAAAGATTGCTTCCGGAGCAAACTTTTTTATTATGTCTATGGATTCATTTTTCAAACTCACAGGCCTAACAATAGGGATAAGTTCTTTGGTTTTTAAATCAATGACAGTCATTTCATCTGATAAAAGTCGCCAGCCTCTATTAATTAAGGCCGCGCACAACGTGCTTTTGCCGGCTCCCGGTTGACCACTCAAGATAAGCGCAAAGCCGTTTTTTTCTACTACGGCGGCATGGAGTATCAAATACTGATGAATTTGAGAGGCGATACACCAATTCAGTCCCCATTCAAAAAAAGGATAGGCCTGAGATAAGGGCAAGGGTTTAAATGGGGTTTTACCGTCAATGTAAAACTGGGCCTGTGCACGAAACCGGCGCCTTAAAACTGACGGTGATTTTATTTGAATATGAAAGTCTGAAAATACTGAATCATCATCAAGCAAAAAACAATGATTACCATACTGAAGCTCAATGGCTTTAATGACCAGGGAAAGTGATGTTTCCAAACAAATTACAAACGGTTCAATCCCAATTATAAATTTTGTTGATGTCATTAAAATTGGCTTATAACATTTAAATAAAAAATTACAGTTCTACCTCATGAATAAACCGATGTTTTAACATTTCATCAAACACTGAACGGACAAAATCTATAAGTGATTTTTCAGAATCAAATTGGTTATTGGTTAAGTCCAAAAGACTGTAAACTGAATCAAAACTATGTTGCAACTTTAAAATTTCTAAGGTTTGAAAGGCTAAATCATGCAAAATAACCGTCTCGCCAGATCGCCCGTGATAAGCAATAAAACCATCACCCAGCTTTCTTAAACTAAGCCGAGCATCACAAATGAATTGCATATATCAGGGCAATTATTAGTAATTATCATTTAAAACTAAACTTTACCACTTCACATTTTTGTAGATACTGTTTCTACGTCATACTCGCCTGCTTGAATAGTTTTTAACACATTCAAAAAGTCCGAGTCTTGATCTGTCCAAGCTTTTTTAACATAGAAAATAGTAGCGA
>CAIKYI010000676.1 GCA_903831545.1 uncultured Methylobacter sp.
ATGAAGATTTTAATAAGCCGACAAGTGTTAAAAGCTTGTCTGTTCGTCATATTAGTAAGTTGAGTGAAGTTCAACACGCTGTCAGTACGTTGCTTGAGTATGTCGTGGAAAAAGCCAATTTTAATATCAGTGACGATTTTCTGCGTCTATTATCAGGATCCACCAAGCTAAAATCTAATAATTCGCAACCTTGATAGATGTTCGGTACACCCGGTGCAGTAAGTTTTATAAGTGTTTGTGATAGGCTGTTGTATAGCCGGCTATGAAGAGCAGGATTGGCTGGTAGCCGAGGAAGAGGTACGTAAACAATATTCCTATTGGTTTCAGGATGTTGAGTGACTTGGATTCGTTTTTGGATGCGTTCCTAACCTTTGTGAGTACTATCTAAGAATAGGGAAAGAACAGCAAGCTGTCTAAAATAGAGGATTGGCAATGATGAAAATATCAGTCTATGCCTGATTTTTTCTCTAGGCCCATCAGAATGGTTTATATCAAAGAGGGTTGTTTAGGAATATTTCATGTTCTAACTTAGAGGGTATTCCAGTTCTAGCGCCGATTTTTGTACAGCATAATGCGCCTGCGGCACTGGCGTAGCGTAATGCTTCATTCCAGGTTAATTCTGAGGCAATGGCTGCTGCAAAAGCACCATGAAAAGCGTCGCCCGCTCCGGTAGTATCTATAGCATTAACCTTAAAAGCAGGTAAGTTACCGCTGTCTTGTCCGCGCTGCCAGATTAAGCCTTTTTCTCCGAGTGTTATTACAACGGTTTTTAATAGTTGTGCTAAACGAGCAAGGGCTTTTACTTCATTGCCTGCAAATTGAACGGCAAATTTTTCAGAACAGACCAAATAATCGACCTCATTCATTAAGGCTACTGTACCTTCATGAACGGAGCCAGCATCCAGTATTGTTGGAATGCCTTGTTGTTGCAGTTGTTTAAGCAAGGGAAGGGAAATATGCGGTTCGTGACCATCGAATAAAACAACTTTGGCGGTAACGGAGGAGAAATCGATGGCTTGGCAAGGAAGTGCCCGAGTTTTCCCTTTGTAATTGATTAACGCTCTGTTGCCATTGGGTTTAACTATGATGGTAGAAAGCGGGGTAGGCGAGGTGCCACGAATGATGAGGCTGGTGTTAACACCTGATTCTAGTAATTCTTGGTAATGTTTTTCACCGTAGATATCTTGGCCAAGATAACCGGCAAAAGCGCTTTTAAAACCGAGTTTTGAAACGGTTACTGCGGCATTGGCAGCAGGGCCACCGCCACAACCGAGAAAGTCTTCGGCGACAATTTTTTCATCAGCTTTTGGGTGATGGTCAACTGAAAAAACAAGATCATACGAGGCATGCCCTACACTAAGTACATCAATGTTCATGGTGGCTATTAATGAAAGTGATGCAGGCGATTGTTTCTCTATGCCAAGCCTTTTAATAGATCATTTTTAATATCTTCAATTGCTTCCAGTCCCACTGAAACTCTGACCAAGCCGTCTTTAATACCGGCAACTGCTCTGGCCTCTGGTGTTAGTCTGCTATGTGTGGTTGTGGCAGGATGGGTAATAGTG
>CAIKYI010000677.1 GCA_903831545.1 uncultured Methylobacter sp.
GCCAGCTCAGGTTTATAATAACCTGCCATTTTACTTTGTTTAGCGATCCGGTGTTACATAATAACGATTGCAAGCTTTGGCTACCATGACATGTGTCTGTACTTAAACTCGAGGTTATCTCCATGAAGAAACTACCTGCTTTGCTGCTCATTCTCTCCTGCACATCTTTGATTGCATGCGGTAAATCGCAAGAAATTAACGGTCATAATACCAGTACTGCCTATCGATCAGTAAAAGGACTAAAAAACCGCTTGTCCCCGGAAACGCGTATAGAATTTGAAGTTTCTTTTTGGACACTACGTGATTCAATTAAAGACGACAAAGAGTTTCTTAAAGTGGTTGATGGTAAAAAACCTGAGGAAATCATTGTGTTGGGTAAAGAAATTTACCAGCAGCGTAAGGCTTCCGGGTTTGCAGACTATGAGAAATATGCAAGTTGGGAAGATATGATATCCAAGTTCGGCAAGGAAAGAGTCGACCAGGATAACCATAAAAACAAAGAAGAAGGCCAGGATAAAAACTACGAAAAATTGTATAAAAGCTACGAATTGGGCAGTGCACCAAAGAGGTAGTGCTTAATTACGACTTTAAATAACGTCACTGATTCATTTTCAGTAGTAAGTTAAGTCGTACTTCCAGGGTATTAAGTAAATAGCCAAATATTTTAATGAAATGAAAAACTATTTACTTTAAGGCAGAACTTGATTTAATGTGGTTTGTTCGCATCACCGACTGGGCAAGGCTTTTTGATTTGTGATTGTCGCAACAAACTGACTTGCTTCGGCAATTGTTTGTTCCATCGCCCAGATAAGCTGGGAAATATCAATTCCTATTTCAATAAACTCATGCCTTAATGCCGCGATAGCTTGCGCATTAAGGTTATGTTTTAGATACAGTACCTGATCTTTAAAAGCGGCAAGTACCGGTTGAATTTTAGCTTCTGCTTTTTGCATGGCTTTAATAAGTCGGACATAATTTTGTTTGGCCAATTTAAGTTGTTGTTTGCTATGAGCACGCAAACTGCGATTGGTGTATTCATTGAGCTCGCTTTCCCATTCAGCAAATAGCGCTTCGCTAACCTGTTCAATCGCTTTGATTCGGTCGCTTACTGCCTCGGATTTAGCGCAGCAAAACTGATATTGTCTGTTTAGCAGGTGATATTTATGGTCCAGAGTCGTTTCATTGACGCAAACCAGAGTCTTAAATCGTTCCAGCGCATTTTCAAATTCATCTCTGGTTGCCTGCAAACTAACGCAAGCCTGCTCAACATGCGCAACAACAATATCCCGCTTATGTTCGCCAATCGATTCTTTTGCATTGTAATAAACGTTGCGAATTTTTTTTGAAAGAAAACCGCTGATTAAGTTTAATGATTTTTTGGTTAAATCGTTTATGGGTGGTTTGTTATTGGCGGCCATTGGAGCATTGGTATATTTGATTGCAATTTATTAATTCATTTTCCGGTGGCAACTCAGTAGCTGGTTTGTAGATGACGAGTGCCTCATTTAGCTTCTAAGACGCCTACGGCAAGCCCTACATTACTTATACCGATGTTTTTGAAAACACGGCTGTTCGGCTAATTATTCACGCCGCCAACTGGTTGTGCCGTCAGGAGAATCTTCCAGGATCACGCCTTGCTCTTTGAGATCGTTACGAATTTTATCTGCCAGGGCCCAATCTTTAGTCGTTTTTGCATCCAGACGCGCTAGAATCTGTTGTTCAATGGTTTTGTTATCGGCATTATTGTTTCCGCTACCTTTTAAAAAGGCTTCGGGATCAGCCTGCAAAATACCCAATAAGCTTGCCAGTATTTTCAGGGTCGCAGCCAGGGAATCAATTTTTTGAGGTTCATGCGATTTTGCTTTGTTCAAGTCTCTTGCTAAATCGAATAAAACGGCCAGCGCAACGGGTGTATTGAAATCGTCATTCATAGCCTGTTCAAATCGATTTTTGTAATCTTGGTCAATAAGCTCATTACTGGTGACTATGGTTCCGCGCAGTGCCGTGTAAAGTCGTGTTAAAGCGCTTCCGGCATCATTTAATTGTTCATCCGAATAATTTAAAGGGCTACGATAATGGCTGGACAGGATAAAAAAACGAATTATTTCGGGTTGATATTGCTTCAATACTTCACGCACAGTAAAGAAATTGCCCAGCGATTTGGACATTTTTTCATCATCAATGCGGACAAATCCATTATGCATCCAGAGGTTAACGAATTTTTCACCCGTTGCACCTTCGGATTGGGCGATCTCATTTTCATGATGCGGAAACTGTAAGTCCATGCCACCGCCATGAATATCAAAATGGTTGCCGAGGCAACAGGTAGACATTGCCGAACATTCAATATGCCAGCCAGGACGACCAAAACCCCAAGGTGAATCCCAGGCAGGTTCATTGGTTTTAGCCATCTTCCATAATACAAAGTCCATTGGATTACGTTTTGCCAAGTCAATATCAACTCGCTCGCCCGCCTGAAGATCGTCCATGTTTTTACCTGATAACCTGCCGTAATCCTTAAACTGGTTTACCGCATAAAACACATCGCCATTGGTGCCAACATAAGCCAGATCTTTGGCAACCAGTGTCTTAATCATCGAAATAATGTCTTCGATTGATTGGGTAGCTCTTGGTTCAATATCAGGAGGCAAAACAGCCAGCGCCCTTTCGTCTTCGTGCATTGCCTCGATAAACCGCTCGGTCAACTTTTCGTAATCTTCGTTATTTTCAATAGCTCGCTTAATGATTTTGTCATCGATATCGGTCACATTGCGTACGTAGGTCAGCTCATAATTTAAATACCTAAAATAACGGGCAACTGTATCAAATACCACCATGACCCGGGCATGGCCGATATGGCAATAATCATAAACCGTCATGCCGCAGACATACATGCCGACTTTACCGGCGACTCGCGGTTGAAACGGTTCTTTTGTTCGGGTCAGGGTGTTATATATTTTCAACATGCTATTAAATAATTCAGTTAAGCCCTCTACTGTAAGTAAACAGGGCTGATAAAGTCGGTGCAGCTTAAACGAATCAATACAATCTACCAAGCACATGCTTCTCTTTCAAGACAAAAACACTTAGAATCTGTTCCTCGCATTAATCAACAAGGAAAAACATGCGCAATTTAATTCTCTCCATGATGCTGCTTTTAACCGCAACATTCTCATTTGCAACGGAAAATAAAATGTCTGATACACCATCAAAAGTTAAATTAACCACCTCTTTGGGTGAAATTATTATTCAGTTGAATCATGAAAAAGAGCCAATTTAATCGGCAAACTTTCTGACTTACGTTAATGAAGGCTTTTACAATAGCACAATTTTTCATCGCGTCATTCCTGGATTCATGGCTCAAGGTGGTGGATTCGATACTGATTTTCATCAAAAAACCGGTCATGACCCGATCAAAAACGAAGCTGATAACGGCCTGACCAACAAACGTGGCACTATAGCCATGGCGCGAACCAATGTGCCTGATTCGGCAAGTTCACAGTTTTTTATCAATTATAAAGATAATGCGTCGTTAAATTATACCAGTTCAACATCAAGCGGTTGGGGCTACGCGGTATTTGGCGAAGTCATTGAAGGCATGGATATTGTTGATGCCATGGCCAAACAGCCTACAGGCAATCGTGGCGGCCATCAGGATGTTCCGCAAACCAACATTATTTTAGAAAAGGCAGAAGTGCTAAAGTAGCGGAAGGTTCAAGGTTAAAGGAGGTTGAAGCTGGATACACTCTTCATCTCAGACCTGCATATTGCTCTGGAAAAGACGGAAATCACGCAACGATTCCTGTCTTTTCTTGAGGGCAGGGCGTCTAAAGCCGTAGCTGTTTATATTTTGGGTGATCTTTTTGATGCCTGGATAGGTGACGATGATCCTATGCCGCCCAATAACAAAATCCGCAAACAGCTTAAGCAATTGACCGACTCCGGCGTCAAGGTGTATTTACAGCAGGGCAATCGAGATTTTTTGTTGGGCAAACAATTTTGTAAGTCTACCGGAGTGACTTTAATCGATGAATACAAGGTAATCGATTTATACGGCACCCCTACTTTGCTGACGCATGGCGATTTGTTGTGTACCGATGATTTGCCTTATCAGGCTTTTCGCATTAAATCTCATACCTTGGAATGGCAGCAAAACGTGCTTTCCAAACCTCTTTTATTGCGCTTGCTGGCCGCACGTTGGTATCGTTTGCGCAGTTTTTTTCACAAGCGCAAAAAATCACTGGATATTATGGATGTCAATCAGGCAACGGTACTTAAGGTTATGAGTGAACATCATTGCCTTCGGTTGATTCATGGTCATACCCATCGGCCTGCTGTTCATGAGTTTAAGATTGACGATCAAGTTGCACAACGTTTTGTACTTGCCGCTTGGGAAAAGCATTCAGCAGATGTCTTATGCTGGAATGGAGGCGGTTATCATATTGAGGCGCTTTAACCAATCAGTTTGAGGCGAAGCAAGGGGCAAACATGCGCTTATGACCTTATTTCTTTCTCATCCCCAGCACCATTGCAATATGCGCCAGTTCAGCGACAGTAGATATGTTAAGTTTGCTTTTTATTTGGGTGCCGTAATTAGCGACGGTTTTATAACCCAGGCAAAGTTCGTCGGCGATTTTGTGGGCGGTTAAACCTTTTGCCAGTAGCAGAAATACATCAAATTCTCTGGCGGATAATTTATCAATAATGGTTTGGTAATCGATCTCGTTGTTTTGCAGGAGCAGGTTTTTCATTAAGCCTTGTTCTATATAAATCTCGCCGCCAGCTATTTTCTGTATGGCTTCCACCAGAATTCCGGGAGCACTGTTTTTGGTTATATAGCCTTTTGCTCCAGCCTTGATTGCCCTATCGACATAAACCATTTCATCGTGAACGCTAAAGACCAGTACCTTGGCGTTACTGTCGCGGCTGCAAATACGCCGTATGCTTTCCAGACCACCAATACCGGGCATGGATAAATCCAGCACCATCACATCCGGTTGTTGCTCCAGATACAATTGGCATGCAGCCTCGCCCCGGTCGGTTTCGGCGATCACGTCAATATCGGCTTCGGTCGATAACAGCATCCGAAAACCTGCGCGTACCACGGCATGGTCATCGACCAAAATGACTTTTATCCGATCTTTCATTGCAGTGGAATTGTTGCGGTGATGTTCATGCCTTGTTTGGGTCGGGTCTGTATGGTGAATTCACCGCCCAGACTGTTGATTCTTTGCCTCATGCCCAATAAACCGAAACCGCTTTTCATCTGGTCAACAGCGCAGCCTTGCCCATTGTCTGATACATTTAGCTGTAATGTATCCTCATGCTCAATTCTCAGACTAATGGCTGCTTTAGTGGCTTGGGCATGGCGCACAATATTGGTCAAACACTCCTGAACGACTCTAAATACTTGGATAGTAATTTTTTGTTCCAGAAAATCCACTTCATCAGGACAGTCAATAGTAAGTTTTAACGTTGGATTTCTAATTGACCAGTGATTTAGCAGGTCTTCCATGGTTGCTTTCAAACCCAGTTCGGTTAATATCAAAGGATGCAGTTGATGCATCATGGAGCGCACCACGGTCATTAAATGGTCGCAGATATTGACAATGGCATTTGTGGTTTGTTTTATGTCAGGCATAGCGCCGGATTGGGAGCGCCCGGCGGTCACCGCCATGACTTTAATCGCGGTCAGCGACTGCCCCAGTTCATCGTGGAGTTCTTGCGACAGCCGTTGCCGTTCGTCTTCCTGTATCTCTAGGGTATGCTGGGTTAATGACCGGTTTTCCTGGCGGCTTGCATTTAGTTCGCCGGTCATGTGATTGATGGCTTTGGCAATATTGTCGTATTCTTGAATGGAAAAGTCGGGGAGTTTTTGGCTGTACTGTCCGGTTTCAATCACTTTTAGCGCGTCAACAATTACGGAAATAGACTTAAGGGCTTTATTAAAAGCCAGATTGACTGCCAAAAAGGTAAATAAGGTCAACAGAAAAATCGAGCTGAAAAAGCCAAGGCTTTCTTGCCAGACTTCGGTGATTTCATCCAACGGGTTGGCTTGAATAATCAGGGTGATATGCTCGCCGTTGGCACGGGTGATGATATGCTCAACCTTCGGGTAGTCGACTGCAACCAGATTGATAAACCAATGCGGAGGCTTTTCATCTATATTGGTTTGCTGGTTTTTGTGGGCAAGACCGATGATTTGCCCTGAAGGTTCTTTCAGTTGAATACTTAAATGCCGGGTTTGATTTAAGGAATTAAACTTCGGCAACCAGGCGGTTTCATTAAACGGGGCTTGTGAGGCTTGCGAAAAGCCGAAGCTTATCAGTTGTACGGCCAGATTGATTGATGAATCGACTTCTTTGTTAACCGCATCGCGCGCTTGCCAGATCGCTATTGATCCGCCCAAGATCAAAATACACAGGGAAGAGATTAAAATTCGCAGGTTGATTTGATAACGCAGACTCATGGGTTTTGAAAGCTCGACACTTGCAACATCATGTTGATGA
>CAIKYI010000678.1 GCA_903831545.1 uncultured Methylobacter sp.
ACCTTTCATGCCAAAGCAAGGGCCCAGGGAAGGTTCGCGCAGGCAGATCATTGTTTTTTTGCTCAAACGGTTCATTGCGTCGCCCAGACCAACAGTGGTAGTGGTCTTGCCTTCGCCGGCCGGTGTCGGGCTGATTGCGGTAACCAGTATCAGTTTGCCGTCTTGTTTATTGGCAAGGCTGTCGACGTATTCAAGCGACATTTTGGCTTTGTAATGGCCATAAGGGTCAAGGTGTTCGACATCGATGCCGTATTGTTCTTTCATCAAGCCGATAATCGGTTTCATTTTGGCTTGTTGGGCAATTTCTATGTCTGACATGATTTATCCGGTGGCGGTATTTATTAAATGTGGGGAAATTGGTTTGACGGTTAGTTATGTCCAAGGAAGCAAGCATCCAATTCGTGGTAGGCAGGAAACGCAGATAACGCAACAGTTTCCGGTGACAATTTCTTTGGTATTTGATTGATCCACGATTGCCAGATATGCGTATCCAATACAATCATTCATATCCCCAGTCTGCTGCAGAAACAGTGGACATTACATCGCCAAGTTCCTTTACTTGTCCTGCAAGTTGCGGCGGAGGTGTTTGACGTTGTTTAGCTGTTTTTGGTTCGTTCTCATCAAGGGTCATAATTAAGATTTCGACACGCTTGTGGGCAAATGATGAGGGCTGGTCGATTACAAGATTTGGCGTTTCCAGTATTTGGATGGTACGTTGAATTTGCATGGCTGCTCTACATATAAAGACAAAAAAATATGGTGGTGACTGAGAAGATATAGGTAAGTTTTAATTCCCTCAGCCCTCTCCAGCAGGAGAGGGCGTAACTTTATTTTATTTGAATAAATTGTAGATATTTATATTTGATGTTTTGGTACTACCTCAATCAACTATAAACAGGAAACCGCGCGCAAAGACTGGCAACTTTTTCGCGCACGGCGGCAAGCACGTTTTCATCTTCCATATTTTCCATGACGTCGCACATCAGATTGGCTATATCAGTCACTTCCGCTTCTTTAAAGCCACGCGTAGTTGGCGCGGGCGTGCCGACGCGGATTCCGCTGGTCACAAAAGGAGATTGTGGATCGTTAGGGACAGCGTTTTTGTTGACTGTGATATGCGCTTTGCTCAGTGCCGCATCCGCTGCTTTGCCAGTAATGCCTTTAGGAATTAGGGAAACCAGCATTAAATGATTGTCGGTGCCTTCAGAAACCACGTCAAAGCCACGGCTTATAAACACCGCTGCCATGGCTTGGGCGTTTTTAATAACCTGTTGCTGATAAACGCGGAACTCAGGTTCCATGGCTTCTTTAAAGGCAACGGCTTTGGCAGCGATGACGTGCATGGACGGACCACCTTGTATGCCAGGAAAAATACTGGAATCGATTTTTTTCTCGATTTCAGGATTGCTTTTGCACAGAATAAGGCCGCCACGCGGGCCGCGCAGGGACTTGTGCGTGGTACTGGTCACAACGTCAGCAAAGGGGACAGGATTAGGATATAAGCCCGCTGCGATTAAACCGGCAACATGCGCCATATCTACTACCAAATAAGCACCCACTTTATCGGCAATATCACGGAAGCGTTGCCAGTCCCAAACTCTTGAGTAAGCGGAAAAGCCCGCAATAATCAATTTGGGTTTATGTTCCAGAGCCAAGGCTTCGACTTGCTCGTAATTGATTTCGCCGGTTTCAGGATTTAACCCGTATTGAACAGCCTTGTATATTTTGCCGGAGAAATTTGGCTTGGCACCATGTGTTAAGTGGCCTCCGTCAGCCAGACTTAAACCCAGGATGGTATCGCCGGGTTGAATTAAGGCCATGAACACGGCCATGTTGGCTTGAGAACCTGAGTGAGCCTGAACATTCGCATAATCAGCGCCAAACAAAGCTTTGGCACGGTCGATGGCTAATTGCTCGACTTTATCAACGTACTCACAGCCTCCGTAATAACGTTTGCCGGGGTAGCCTTCGGCATATTTGTTGGTCAGCTGTGAGCCTTGTGCTTCCATTACGCGGGGACTAGCATAGTTTTCCGAGGCGATCAGTTCGATATGATCTTCCTGGCGGCGGTTTTCGTTCTGGATGACGGCCCACAGGTCGGGATCGGTCTGGGCAATGGTGTTTTTTCTTGAGAACATGGCGTAAATTCCTGAAATAAGCGGGGATGGCGCGGATTCTACCAGAAAGGCCGTTAAAGCTGCTTATGCAGCTTTAACGGCCAGCCACAGTCATCCCTTCCACCAGTATCGATCCGCACTGCTTCGAGCCTTGCACCAGC
>CAIKYI010000679.1 GCA_903831545.1 uncultured Methylobacter sp.
ACTAAAATCCAGTTGCACGGGCGTAAAACCATCCATGGGCAGGATAAACTTAGTGCAATCACGAGACAAACCAAGCACTTGATGGCCCTGTTGCAATAAACTCCTGGCGATCGCGCGACCTATCCCGGAACTGGCACCGGTTACCAGAATGGTGCGTTTTATAGCGTGCATGGAAAAAATTTATCGGCTGAGATGTAAGTCAGGATTTGTTCGGTACAGTAGCGCATCATTCCCTGCTCCAACTCCTGTTTATAGGAAACCATGCCATGATGGCTAACCAGAGGACCTGCAAAAAGTTTTTCTTCTGGATAAAGCTTGTGCACTTTTTTAAAAAAGTTCTCCGGTAATCTAAACACGCCAAGACTAACCGAATGCAGCTGAGTTAAATCGATACGGGAAAAAACCTGCTCAAAAAATTGTTGGTATTGTTGTTGATAGCCGGATTGATAAATTAGCGGATCAAAGCGCAAGCCAATTTGCCAACCTTGTTCCTGTAACTTGCACAGGGCATCCAGACGACGCTCTACTGAAGGTGCTTTTGCTTCAACTTTTTTAGCTATGTCATCAGGTGACAAACTAAATGCGACGATACAGCGGGGCAACGGTTCACGATTTAACAGACTTCTGACTTGCGTGCTTTTAGTTCTTAATTCCAGCCAGGCATTGGGTAGCGTTGCAAAAAAAGGTAAAAACTGCTCGGCAAAGCCGGTTACCGGTTCCAAGGCCAGACTGTCGCAATCGTAACCGGAAAAAAAATGCAGCTGTTCATCAGGCGCTTCGGCGCATAACTGACTTATATTCTTCTGAAAATCTTCGTAATTAATAAACAGCACATAATTGGCAGACTGATACATGCCCTGCAAAAAGCAGTACCGGCAATCGTAAAGGCAATTAAGCATGTGCGAAAAATAATAATTTCTTGTTGCGCCAATGCCGTAACCCAAGGGAGCGGGCAGCGCAAAGTTTTTATATTTTTCCGCCAGTATCAAAGCAGGCTGTTGTTTTTGGAGCCTAAAATTTTGCGCCTTGGGATTAAATACTTCGCCATAGCGGCTACAGATTATTTTTCTGGCTTGCGGGAAGCGAGCAACAATCTCAACAACACGAGGATGTTGCAAAATAGCTTCTTCTATGTAAATGGTTTCGATCATCTGCTTTGCTTATCCTAAAAACCTTATGTTACGGAAAGACTGGCGCGCCACCAAAATTGCGATCTAAAAGTATTAATATAACGCTTTGTTTATCGGCGTAAATCCGTACTCATCCTTGGCAAAACCGTGTTTTACAGGTTTATCGTTTGACTTGAATAATGTAACACAACTTGTTCGCTTAAAAGCCTGTCGATTTATTGTGATTTATCATGCAGCCCCCATATAGGGTAAAATACTTTTAACTCAACTAACACTTTATCAAACATGAAAACAAACAAGATTGGTTTTATCGGCGGCGGAAATATGGCGTCCAGTCTGATTAGCGGCTTGATTGCCAGTGGACATGCTCCCGAACAAATTTGGGTGTCAGATATAAACTCTGACACACTAGCCTCCCTTGCAAATGGGCTAAACGTTAACACCTCGGCAAACAATGCGGACATTATCAACGCAGTTGATGTTGTCGTTCTTGCGGTCAAACCGCAAACCTTAAGCGCAGTAGCGCAAAGCGTTGCCACACTGATTCAGCAAAAAAAATCTCTGGTTGTGTCAATTGCCGCCGGTATTAACCAAAGCAGTTTAAGCAACTGGTTAGGCGCAGATACCGCTATAGTACGCTGCATGCCCAACACTCCGGCATTGGTATTAACCGGCGCTACCGCTTTGCATGCCAACAGCAAAGTAACCGCGGTGCAGCACAACTTGGCGGAAAGTATTTTACGTGCTGTCGGCATTGCGCTTTGGGTTGAAAATGAAGCCGAGTTGGACGCAGTCACCGCCGTTTCCGGCAGCGGCCCGGCTTATTATTTTTTGCTTATGGAAGCCATGGAAACAGCCGCTTTAGAACTGGGGCTAAGCTTGGGAACCGCTCGTTTACTGGTGCAACAAACAGCCTTGGGTGCCGCCAAAATAGCTCTTGAATCGGCGGAATCACCTGAAAACCTGCGTAAACGGGTCACTTCTCCGGGCGGCACCACCCAGCAGGCTATAGAGACTTTTGAGCTAGGTGGTTTTACCGAACTGGTATCAAAAGCCTTACATGCGGCACGAGACCGTTCTATTGAAATGTCTAA
>CAIKYI010000680.1 GCA_903831545.1 uncultured Methylobacter sp.
GACCAGTCGGCCAGTAAATCGACTTCATTACCATAATCTGAAGAGGTTATATTAAATTCTCCGGGCTTGATAAATTTGTAATTGTAATAAATTAAATTCAGGGTGGTTCGTCCAGTCGGTGATAGCGTTAATCTGCCCACATGGGTAATTAAATTGGTGTTATCCAGAATAAATTCACCGTTAATTTCGCCCTGAAACCATGTTCCCCATTTTGTAAATCCATAAGCCATGCTATCAAAGCCTCGGCCTAATCGGGTATAACGATAACTCAGGGTAGGCTGCCAAAAAATATCCGCAAATTTATACTCAATTTGTCCGTAGCCGCCCTGGGCAACATAACCATTAACGATCCGGTCATCCAGAACAGATTGAATAGTGATATTGTTTTGCTGATGGACATATTCACCGCTTATTGACAAATCAGGCACTGCCTTGGCAAACGGTAAAAAAGTTAAACGCACATTATGAATATCATTGTCCAGAGTTGCGAAACCGGTGTTAACCAGTGAGCCAACCTCATGCAAGCCACGCTTATGTCCTTTATTGTTGGCGTTAATATAACTAAAGCCAATAGTGCCAATATCGTGAAAATTATATTCCAGGTTGACGCCCTCATAATTTCTTTTAGTGGCAGGGTTGCGCGGACGGGTTTCCAAATGAAATCCCTCCAGTTTAATGCCCTTGGCATTTAGTTTAACTATAAGGGTATTGGTAAACGCCGTTCTTGAACCTATCCAATAAGAACCGCGATAGCCGCCATCATCAGTACCATTGGCTAACAAAAGTCCTGTACCTAATTTATAATCTTGCCCGCCCACGGATAAATCAATGGCATTTTCTCCCCATGATTTAAGTAACTTACCCGACCGCCAGCCTATATATTGCTCCTCAGTTAAGCCAGCACTTTTAAAATCCTGATAATACCCATATTGCGTAAAATCGGTTTTTTCTAAAGCCATATTTACGCCGCTTTCAGTAATCGCAGATGGATCATGGCCCAACATGCTGCTATAGATATAACTAAAGCCAGCATATAAGTGATTATCATGAGGCAAGTTAATACTCGCTTTGATATTAGGTTCTACCGTTAGTTCACCATAAGCATCACTAAGATGTTGTTTAATGGTAGCGCCCAAACGATTATTTCCTTCTATTAGAACTGCGGTTTGTATGTGCATGCCCACCGATAATGCGCCATTTTCACCCTCATAGAGCGATTGTTGTGCATAAATAAGGGGAGAATAAATTAATGTAACAATAACCGGTAAGCGATACATAGCGTTAGTCTGTTTCATCAGGCGCATTTAACACCGTGTAACCGAATTGACTCGTAACCACCTCGCAAGCTTGGGCAATATTCTGAACTTCTTCCTTTAATATTTCGAGCACCTGACCGTCCTCAATGTTATAGGGAAACGGCATCTAACCGAAAAAACGCGAGCCACTATTTATTCATTCTTTATAAAACGGTTGCTCCGGTGAGAAACATGTAATGTTCTAATTATTTCAACTAATGGCTGCGCCAGAGTTTTAACCGTCGTGCCGAGCAATCGCTACTTTGATAGCTGTCAAAATTCTGTTAATCATGGTGAACCATGTAAGTGTAATTAACAATAATTTTCCAGCTCTTAGCACCAGAAAAATTCACCGTTTGCCATGCGGCAATTTTAAATATTTCCTTACCATTGTCCGAAAAGGAATAGTACCCGACTCCATCAGATTTACCTAAAATGGACTGACCAAAAGCAACGATGGAAGGTGACTGGTTGTTAAGTGTATCGGTAAAAATATTCGTACCTCGATATTTGTCTTCTACATCGTAAAAAATCAAACCATCGTCTCTCATCAGCCAAATATCTTTAGGATGACTAAAGTTGATTTCCACAGGAAAAAGTTGGGGCAATACTTTTTCTGGAAAGACTTTAGCAACAAGATAGCCACTTGCCTGATTTTGTGGTTGCAGCGGCACTAAAAATAACAGCACCACTTTTCCATTTTCATTAATCATAACAGGCGTGTCGAATTGCCAAGTTTCGGTTTTCCAGCCCAAGGGGGAAATAGGATTGTTATTTTCAATCGCAAATGAAGTAAACAAGGGATATTGTTTGTGCAGCGTCTCCAATAGCTCATTTTGAACGGTCGGAGCAACAGTGCCAAGCTGAGCTGCTATTTTTTTCATATCAGCAAAAAGTTGAGCTGTACTTTTTGTAATATTAGCTGAAATAGCATTCGCTTGTTCTTGTGCCTGTTCGCCTAAAGTGGTCACAGAAATTAACGCTTCTTCTGCTTTCGTTCTGGCCTGATCCATTTGCATGGCATAGTGAACAGAAAAAATTGCGCCTGCGACAATAGCCGCAAATAACAGCGCGAACAGCACGACAATAAATTTATTTTTCGCCAAGAACCGCCGCAATAACTCTTGCTTGGAATAACTATAAATATTGACCATTCTGCCATCGCGATAGGCTTTAAGCTGGAAAGCCAGTTCGCCAGCGTCGGTAAAGCGGTCGTCTGGATTTTTTGCCATTGCTTTTTCACAAATAGCGCCAAGCTCAGGTGAAATAGTCCCGATATAACGATTAGGCGAAGGCGAGGGTTTATTATCCAATAGCCGGGCCTGAATATCCTGCAAGTTACCTTTATAAGGCAGCTCGCCAGTAATCAGTTTAAATAAAATCACCCCTAAACTATAGATATCACTGGCTTTACCGGCTTTGCCTTGCAGTTGCTCAGGCGCCATATAGCGTAGTGTCCCCATACTCTGGGTATTATCGCTGTCACTATAAGTATGCGCCTGATGAGATTGTACGTTTCTAAAAAATTCATCATCACTATCGTCATCCAGGGCTTGCGCCAGCCCCCAATCTAAAATGAAAGTTTCACCAAATTTTCCGCTGATGATGTTGCCTGGTTTTAAATCACGATGAATCACGCCTTTAGAATGTGCATAAGCGAGAGTATCACACGCATCAATCAGCGTATCCAATAGCTTCATGCGTTTGCTGAAGGCTAATTCAGCAGAACTTTGCTGACATTTATACAGTTGCTCTTCTAAGGTATCTCCTTTGACATAGCGCATGACATAATAAGCCCTGCCATCCTCGCGGTAACCAAGTTGATAAACCGGAATAATACCGGGGTGTTCCAATTTGCCAGTGATTTTCGCTTCATGAATAAACGACTTTTCCAGTTGCGGATCATTTTGGGCAACATCAAGCAACTCTTTAACTGCAACTTTTCGCCCAATGGCTTCATCATAAGCCAGGTAAACCCGCCCTACACCGCCTTCTCCAATGACGCGTTGAATGGTTAAATTTTCAGCAAACACACCCTGTATTTTTGCTGGACCCGATAAATCTGGAGCTAATGGCTCAGCTTTAGATGGTCCCGGAGTTGAAGCTTGAGCAACCGTGTTGTCATCCGGCCTGGAAGATTCTGTTTTCTTGGGATACAGAATTGTCGCGTCATTGTCCTTGTCGGCTAAAATATCGGAAGGTGATTTATCGTTGCTCATCATTGTTATCACTTAGTCGATCCGTTCGGTAAATGGCCCAACTGCGGCAATTTGAATAAAGCCAATACAAGTACACATCAGGTTGCAATTATTATTTAACGCAGGCATGTTGCCCCACATCACGATTGGTCAAAAGTACATCCAATGTGCTGATCGAATCTTGAATAAAAGGCATCAGTGTAAAGGTCCCTTCTACGTTAGTGGATAACCTGGAAAATAATTCTCCATTTCACTCTCATAAAAATGGAACACGGATGACTCCTATCGGACAGATGTAAACGGATTTCTAAAACACCTGGCCCGTTTTGGATTTTTTAATCTATGATTATCCGCTTAACGCGTGCTCCAATGATCTCTGTAAAAAATTGTTATCTAATAAAGTTTCTCAGTAATTTTGTAGGGGGTATTTATTGCGA
>CAIKYI010000681.1 GCA_903831545.1 uncultured Methylobacter sp.
TTAATACGTGTAATGCTTATTTTTGGAAACTTATTCATTGATACGTCAGATTTTAGTGTTCACATTATTTAAAATACACATTTGATTTCAATGGCATTTTAAAGCCAATGAATAATCAGTTCAAAGGTAAAAAGCAGTCACTCCGTGACGCTTTTTATTAAAGCTCAATAAAACAGGCAATTGTTAAATGATGTTACCGGATTTTTCTTCATATCAAATATTAGCCATTGCTCTAGTGTTTGTTTGGACGGGCTTTGTTCGCACGGGTCTTGGTTTTGGCGGGGCAGCTTTAGGTTTGCCGCTGATGTTGTTTGTGCAGAATACCCCGCTTTTATGGTTGCCAATCATTGGTGCGCATTTATTGTTTTTTTCCGGTTTAACACTGATAAACCGCCTGCACAATGTTGACTGGCCTTATTTGCGGCGCTCTTCGATTTACATAATTCCAGCGGCTTTCGTAGGCGTTTTCGGATTATTAAATCTTCCTTTACTATGGCTGAATAGTTTTATTTATACGGTTACCTTATTTTATGGTTTTACCTGGTTATTCAATCGAGGCATTGAAAGTCATCATGCCTGGGCGGATAGAATGTTACTCATATTAGGAGGATATATTGCGGGGATTTCCTTGAGTGGCGCACCGTTGATGGTTGCTGTCTATATGAGAAATGTCAGCAGATACCAGTTGCGCGATACCCTGTTTGTATTATGGTTCATACTGGTCAGCATCAAAATGACGACCTTTGTTGTCCTGTCGGTAGATATGCATTTTGAGACGGCACTTGCTCTTTTGCCGGTTGCAGCCATCGGACATGTGTTGGGATTGAAAGCGCATAACGCCATTATGCGTAATGATTTGCTTTTTAAGCGCTGGATTGGCGGTGGCTTGGTCGTTGTTAGTGTTTTGGGTTTATGGTACTTATATAGCAAGCGCATTACAGGCTTGTTATAAGTAAAAACAAGCTAAAAAACACGTGTTCTTGTGATCTTGGCATTGGTAATAATTAATTTTTCAGGACTACTGTGACTTAACTAAAAAAAGCCACCCGGTCGGATTATCGATAAATAAGAAGAATCTTTTGCTTAGATAAATGCTGTCATATTAATGGTTGTGTTTCCAGTTTTAACCTGATAACTTAAAAAGAGTCCCTGCATAAAATCACCGGACTATTGTGGGTGTAAGCGTTTTATAAGGTTACATTAATTTTGGAATATTTTTTTATTAAAGGGTCAATTATGTTGCGCATCAAATCAAAAAAAATCACGCTGTCATTATGTTTTTGCCTGGTATCAGCGCTATTACTTCCAGCACTAAGTCAGGCAGACTCAGTAATTGTGTTGGCTGCCTCCGAAACCGGATCGATAGCAGCGAGTCAGGCAGCTGATCAAAAAGCAGCACTCGCTAAAAAGGCAGCGTTGAGACAAAAGGCAGCTGAAGAGAAAAAAGCTGCTGAAGCAGAAAAGGAAAAAGCGACAGTTAAATAATTGTTGTGCGGGTAGTTTGGTAAATTGGGCAACTATTTGGTGAATTGGTGCCTGCTAAACCGCATGACCGATAATTCTCGAGATTGCTAAAGCTAGTTGATTTTTATTTTGTACGGGCAATCTTGCGGTTGCCCTGATAAGAAGTTGGTATCAAAAAGGGCAAGAATAAAGCCGGCTCTGTAAAGTTAATTCGCCGAAGGCAGGCTGACGACTGTTGCGCGCTATTACCACGCTTTGTTTTGATAACCGGTAAGAAGTAAAAAGTATTATATATTTTAAGAATGTCCCAAAGTCTCCCGAAGGGATCAATGTGCTTCTTAAGCTACAAAAATTACCATCATAATTTTGACACTGCAGAAATTATTTTTAATAACTTGCTGATTCAAAAATTAAGTCTAGGCATTGGGTGGTTTAAAGTTAAGTTATTGTTCTTAAATATTTTTTTATAGCTATAAGTTGCTTATTAATCCCTAATCGAGCTATTTTTACAATTAAAATTATCCGGCAATTTTAAAAATGATCTTTCAATCGCCTGATTTTAGCAAAAACAGCTTCCGGCTTCTGGTTGGTCATGTTGATAGTTTGTTGCAATACCAGGCTGTCTTCCCGTAAAAAAGGATTGGTTGCCAGTTCCTGTTCCAGAGTCGAAGGCACTGTTGGTAAGTGTTGTTCCCTTAATTGATGGATAAGTTCCATTCTTTGCTTTAAGTCTGCGTTATCAGGTTCTACTGTTAATGCGAATCGGCCATTGGCTTGGGTGTATTCATGGGCACAATAAATTTGCGTCGCGGCTGGCAAAGTCTTTATCTTCTGCAATGATTGCCACATTTGTTCGGCAGTCCCTTCAAACAAGCGACCGCAACCCATAGAAAACAAGGTATCCCCGCAAAATAATGCGTTGTCGTTGATAAAATGATAAATCACATGGCCGCTGGTGTGTCCTGGCGTTGATATGACCATGATAGCCTGTTCTCCTAAAGTGATGTCATCACCTTCGCAAACACCGCGATCAATACCGGGGATTCTGTTTGTATCCGCTTGAGGCGCAATAATGGTACAGCTAGTTTTTTGTTTTAGTTCCAGATTGCCGCCAACATGATCCGCATGGTGATGGGTATTTAAAATAAAGGTGAGTCGCCAGTTTCTTTGCGCAAGAACATCCAGAACCGGCTGTGCAACAGCAGGATCAATGACTGCAGTTTCGCCGGACAATGGATCATGAATAAGATAAATGTAATTATCTTTTAAAACGGGAAGTTGCAGGATGGTCAGCATGTTTTTTAGTCTGTACGCCTTATGCAGTATTTTGGGTGTTTGGGATTATTTTCCACGTCGCTCTAAAATGCTAAACAATGTCATTCCGCAGATCATCGCAACAACAAATAACCATGCTTTGGGTTGGCCCGCTGCGGCACTGACAATCGCAGGTCCCGGACAAAAACCTGCAATTCCCCAACCGACCCCAAAAGCCAGACTGCCGAGTACCAGTCGTTTATCTAATCGGGTAGCCGAGGGAAGTTGCATGGGGGCTCCCAGCAAACTATGCTGACGATTTTTGGCAATTGCAAAACCACAAGATCCAAGCAAGATAGCCCCAACCATGACCAATGCCAATGAGGGATCCCAAACACCGGCCAAATCCAGAAAGCCAAGCACTTTGGCAGGATTGGTCATGCCGGATACGATCAGACCCAAGCCAAATACTAGGCCGACAAAAAAAGCATTAGCAGCACGCATGATTAAATTCCAACCAGGTGTCGAGTGATGTAGACAGTTATAAAACCGGCCGTCATAAAGAGCAGAGTAGCTATAACCGAACGTAGTGAGCCGCCGGAAATACCGCAAACACCATGACCACTGGTGCAACCTGACGCATATCGAGTACCAAGACCAACCAGAAGACCGGAAATCATTAATTCAATGGTTTTAGCTTCGATAATTACAGTAGGCAGGTCGAAACTGATTCGATAGATAAAAGGCGCAGTAACCAGACCCAGTAAAAACATTACCCGCCAAATTTTATCACCTTTATGGGCGTCAGCCAGGCCACCAAGAATTCCGCTGATTCCGGCAATACGTCCATTAAACAATATCAGTATTGCTGCGGCAAAGCCGATTAATAAACCGCCAGAGAAACTGGCGAGATAGGAGCTTTGGGTGAAATCGGATAGATTCATTATTTTCTAAATAGTGGAGAAGGGCAATTTATGCCTTAAAAAGGTTTAACAACGGCTAAAATAGTGATGCCAACCAAAAACAAAACTGGTACTTCATTCATCCAGCGATAATAAACATGACTCCGCCGATTGCGGTCATATTTAAATTCCAGTAACCAGCGATAACAGAAATAATGATAGACCAAAGACAATAATAGCAGTCCGAGTTTGGCATGCAGCCAGCCGGCGTTTGCATAAAGGGCCCAGTCATAACTGATCAGCATCCAGACGCCGAATATGAAGGTTGCAACCATGCCCGGAGTCATGATTCCATAAAATAACTTGCTCTCCATCACCTTGAAACGTTGATTGCTGATTTCATCTTCACTCATCGCATGATAAACATAAAGCCGAGGCAGATAAAACAGACCGGCAAACCAGGTAACCATAAAAATAAGATGTAGCGCTTTTAACCAGAGCATAAGTTAGCCTTTTAATAATGAGACAATAAGAGTATTCATTTTTTCCTGATCAAAAAGTCCGATTTGTTTTTTTACTACCGAACCGTCGGGAGCAAGCAGGAATGTGCTGGGTGTAAACATGATGCCGCCGAACGCCTCAGCGATTTCTGAGGTCATATCCAAGGCTACATTGTATGGTAATTGTCTGTCTTTAGTCATTTCGATGACATGATTGGGTGGGTCATAATGCATGGCTACGGCAATGATTTCAAGTCCTGAACCATGATATCGGTTATAGAGATTGATTAACGCTGGGATTTCTTCGATACAAGAGCTACAGTCAGTTGCCCAAAAAGTAACAATAACCGGTTTGCCACGCAAATCGTTAAGGGCGATTTTTTGACCGGTGATCGTAGAAAAAGCCACATTGGGTGCGGAAGTGATAGTTTTGTTACAGCCTGTTACTATAAAGATTATCAGTAACAAACCGAATAGCGGGTGATTTTTTATCATTATTTATGGAAACATTGTTCTTGAGGAATGGCAACAAAATAACATATTTGATTTTAAAAGCCATGGAAGTCCCAATAAGTAGTGGCTAAAAGTGATTAAGCATTTTCTCTTCATTATCAATGAATATGAAGTTCACAAAAATAACTGTCTTTCTTCGTTCGCTTCGGGACTGCTGGAACCAGTCATTACGATACCAAGAAGAATATAAATAACCGAATTTATAAGTATGAGAGTATCAATGCTTGATGCTGGCACGGAGTTATTCTTAATAGCGGGGAAACATTAGGCCGTTTTTGTTGATGTCTCAACTGCCTTATAGTGGCAGGACAATATGAGCAAGACAAGTAACTACTACTGCCGAAACCGAACGCATAAGGGGCGAGTAGTTCTTAAGCCGGGATTGATTAAAATTGACAGTAAATTTTAAAAAGAATACAAAGAGTACAATAACCTGAATGTTATAAGCCACTTTTTATTCGGGTTGAGTGCCAGAAACATGTTGTTTTCAATTATGCAAGCCAGGAGTCAGGAATGATTTATATCGATCCGAATCAACAAAACAGTAAAGTTCACTTTAAAGCGCGTTATGGAAATTTTATCGGCGGTAACTGGGTTGATCCTGTTAAGGGGCAATACTTTGATAATTCAAGTCCTGTAAACGGTAAAGTATTTTGTTCAATTCCCCGTTCTTCCGCTGAAGATATTGAGCTGGCTTTAGATGCCGCCCATTCGGTAAAAGAGGCTTGGGGAAAAACTTCCGTCACAGCCCGATCAAATATTTTATTGAAAATTGCCGACCGTATCGAAGCTAATCTTGAAACACTGGCGGTTGCCGAAACCTGGGATAATGGCAAAGCAATACGGGAAACGTTAGCTGCAGATATTCCACTGGCTGCCGATCACTTTCGTTATTATGCAGGCTGTATTCGTGCTCAGGAAGGTTCTATCGGTGAAATCGACGAACACACTGTGGCTTATCATTATCACGAACCACTTGGAGTGGTCGGGCAAATCATTCCCTGGAATTTTCCTTTGTTGATGGCCTGCTGGAAACTGGCACCCGCTTTGGCTGCAGGTAACTGCGTGGTCATGAAACCGGCTGAACAAACCCCTGCCTCAATTTTGGTGCTAATGGAATTAATTGGCAACTTATTACCCGCCGGTGTTATTAATATTGTTAATGGCTATGGTTCAGAAGCCGGACAGGCCCTAGCGACCAGCACACGGATTGCAAAAATAGCTTTCACCGGTTCAACGCCTGTCGGTTCGTATATTTTAAAATGTGCGGCAGAAAATATCATTCCGTCGACGGTTGAGTTGGGCGGCAAATCCCCTAATATCTTTTTCGAAGATGTGATGGCCCAGGAAGATGAATTCGTCAGCAAATGTATCGAAGGTGCCGTGTTGGCTTTTTTTAATCAGGGTGAAGTTTGTACCTGTCCTTCACGCTTGTTGGTACAGGAATCGATTTATGATGAGTTTATTGCAAAAGTCATTGCCCGCGCCAGGCAGATAAAACGCGGCAATCCCTTGGATTCGGAAACGATGGTTGGCGCACAAGCCTCCAAACAACAGTTTGACAAGATTCTTGGTTATGTCCAGATTGGCAAGGATGAAGGTGCGGAACTATTAATGGGCGGTGAAATTGCCTCTGTTGGCTCGGAATACTCGGAAGGCTATTATATTGAACCGACCATAATGAAGGGTGGCAATAAAATGCGTATCTTTCAGGAAGAAATCTTTGGCCCGTTCATATCGGTAACCACCTTCAAAGATGAGGCTGAAGCCCTGGCAATTGCCAACGACACTCAATTTGGCCTGGGTGCGGGACTTTGGACGCGCGATACCAATAGAGCCTATCGGATGGGACGAGGTATTCAAGCGGGTCGTGTCTGGATAAACTGCTATCATCACTATCCTGCCCATGCCGCTTTTGGCGGCTATAAAAAATCTGGTGTAGGGCGTGAAACCCATAAAATGATGCTGGACCATTATCAGCAAACCAAA
>CAIKYI010000682.1 GCA_903831545.1 uncultured Methylobacter sp.
AAAGGAGAAATAAGAGACCGATAGGAAAGACATCAATCTTTTTCTGGTGGTGACTCATTGGTGACTCAGGCATAAAAAAAGCCCTTAGAAATTCATCTAAGGGCTTGATTTTATTGGAGCTGGCGATGGGAATCGAACCCGCGACCGGCTGATTACAAATTCTACGCCCTACCATTTTAACCTGTTTTACCCTCTTTTAAGTTCTTTTAAGAGGCTTGATATTACAGGGCTTGAGTGTACTATCTAGCCCTAAACTCTTTTACTGACTATTAAGCAATCTGCCTACTATATGCCTACTAAATAAATAAGTAGGCAGATTTGCAAGGATTGAATGCATGGCAACTGAAAAGATTAAATTAACCAAAACATCCGTTGAAAGCATCGCATTTACCAAAAGCGGTCAAGTGTTTTTATGGGATCGAGATTTACCGGGTTTTGGGCTTCGGGTAGGTACTGGCTCGAAAACCTTCATTGCCGAACGTCGAATCGACGGTAAAACTGTCAGAGCCACGCTTGGTAAGCATCCAGTTCTATCAGCACCGCTAGCGCGTGATATGGCCAGTAAGGTTCTAGGTGGTATGGTCAGTGGCATAAACCCGATTGTTGAAAAGCGTGAGCGAAAAATTAAAGGCGTGACATTATCGACTGTTTTTGAAGATTTTTTGAATGCTCGAACCCTCAAGCCAAAGACAATCCGAGACTATAAGCGGGTAATGAATGTAAGTTACCCAGATTGGCAACAAAAGCCTGTCACACTAATTTCTAAGGACATGGTTGAACGTAGGCATGTCGAGTTAGGAGGGGATCGTGGAGAAGCGTTTGCCAACTTATCAGCTCGGACGCTCCGTAGCGTATTGAATTTTGCAACCCTGAAGTATGAAAACGCCAAGGGGGTTTCAATTTTAAGTTTCAATCCTGTATCGCGACTATCAGCAAATAAGCAATGGTTTAAGGTTGATCGCCGTACAGGTCACTTAAAACCCCATCAGTTCAAAGCTTGGTTTTCTGCTGTTTTAGAGTCTGAAAGTATTGTTACCAGAGACTATTTGCAATTTGTGCTATTGACTGGTTGTAGACGGGAGGAGGCTGCAGGATTATTGTGGACTGATGTATCGCTTGCAGATCGGAGCTTTTTTATTCGTGATCCAAAAAACCATCGACCAATGAATTTGCCATTAAGTAATTACCTTGTCTCTTTACTGGCTGGGCGAAGAAATTTATGTGGTACTTCTATTTTTGTTTTTCCAGGAGAAGGAGCTACGGGGCATCTTGTAGAACCTAAACGTTTAGTTATCGGGATTGGTGAAAAAATTGATCATCACTTCACTGTGCATGATCTGAGACGCACGTTTGTCACAGTAGCTGAAAGCTTAGACATTCCACAATATTCATTAAAAGCATTGGTAAATCATAAAAGTGCCGATGATGTAACAGGCGGATATATCCAGTTATCCGTCGAACGATTACGAGAACCTATGCAACGGATAGCCGACTTTATACTCGAATCAGCGGATATTAGATTGCAAGCTAAATAGCCTTGGGGAGTATGATTGAATTTTAACTCTTGCTATCTAATAGGAATAATCTTATAATTTTTTTGTGGAAGTCGCTAGCCATGATTTACCCGTCTGTAATTTCCAATTACAGCGCTGACAATGACGATGCAATGAAAAAGAATCCAATTTATCGATTGGGGGTTCATCGGGTCAGCAAAGCTATCTCTTCACCCTCAATCATTTCTTTTTAACTGTTTTACAGGTTAGCGAAATGATCAAAAATTCTCTGGCAATTGCCACCAAAAATACTGCGGACTTAACCGCATCCACAAGATACTTAACAACACCTGAAGCGTCTAAATTGCTCAATGTTTCAATTGCTTGGTTAGAGCGCCAGCGTTGGCTTGGGACAGGGCCCAGTTATGTTAAAATCGGTCGAAATGTTCGATACTCTGAATCCATGTTATGGGATTATGTCTCGGCAAATCTCGTAGTAACTACGCTTAGTGTTTAGGTGGTGGCTATGAATAATGAGAGAGCCTTAGGCATAGAAGATATGGCCATGAAGGAAAATGCGGCATTGAACAACGCTTATAACAGTCCTTTTCTTCAGAGTGTAATTATTGAAGCGCCCATTATGGCGATGAATGATGATGACTTGTTAATTGAAAATATCACACCACCAACAATTGAAGCTCAGGCATCCCTTAGCGCAGCCTTCAAAAATGAAATCGCCACGGATATTAGCGCTTCGACTTTGTTTCGAAAAGGCGATATTGTCGAGGTCGTTCCAGACACCCCAAAGCTATTGTTTACTAGGTTCAGATCAGATCAGGATCTTATTGGCAAAAGCTACATCATCAACAATGACGGCGATAGAGCTCCTGGTAAGGTCAGTACTCTTTTTCGTGGGAAGGCAACTAAGATGCGGCTTAGCGCCCGCGACTTTGCCTCATTTATACCGACCCTGGATTGTCACGATGGCATTTCATTTGATGTCCACGATGACAAATATCCGGACGAGGTTGACGTTGGTACTGTTGATAATGAAAGTCCACAAACAAATAAACTCGCGCACTCAAAGGCAAATTATGACAAGCCAAACTGCCCGGGTTGGTTGCTTATCGATCACGATTATAGCGTGTTTGGCCGGAAATTCACACCTGAACAATTGCTTGAAATTCTGGAAAAGATAGACCCAAAGATCGTAAATGCCGTTAGGATAATCCGTAAGTCGACGAGTTCATGTGTTCATAAAAACGACGAATTACCGGATGAAAAAGGTTTTCATATCTACGTAGGTATAAAAAACGCGAAAGACGCTAAGCGATACTCTGATGCAATTTTTAATGCTCTATGGTTGGCAGGCCACGGTTATATCGCGTTGAGCAAGAACGGTTCTTGTCTTATTAAAACGCCTATTGACGGTGGTGTTAATGGACCTGCTCGTAAAGTTTTTATCGGTGCACCAAAATGCGGTTCTGGTCTGGCGTACACACCACCTGAGGTCATTTATAAGTCTGGAGAGCTACTTGAAACTGAACTACTTCCAAGTCCAACGAAAAAAGATATGGATCGCGCTAAATGTATGCAAAAGGATGCTAAGTTTGCCATTAAGCCAGACTCGGTGAAGCAAGAACAGAAGTATCAAAGAAAAAAAGTCAAAGAGATGGTAGACAGGGGAGTTGACCAAATTGAGGCTGAGGAGTGTATTACCATGATGGCCTCTAGTGATTATTCAGAGCTGGTGGGTCCTTATTTTTTGCACTTCACACATCTTGATGAACCTGTCACCGTGGACTATGTGTTGTCTAATGGTGCTGATTTCGACCGTAAGTCATTGGCTGATCCTATTGAGGGTCTGAGCTACGGCAGTGCTACGGCCATGTTTTTTTGGAACGCCGGCTCTACCCCCCTCATCAATAGTCATGCTCACGGAGGCTGCGTTTATTTTTTGAAGTCTTTGGAGTGGAAAGCTGAATATTTGCGCCATGTTGCTGTATGGAATGATGGGCATATTAATACCATTTGGGCTGGTGGGCATGTCATTATGCGACGAGAGACGAACGCTTTTGGTCGCGTGGTGTGGTCACCTTACAAGCGTCGGGAGCTGGAACTACTTTACTCGAATCAGATGATCCAAATCGGTGAGAAGCGAACTAGGGCTGGTTCTATGCCCGATTTTAGAAATTTAGTGGAAGCTTGGGTAATACATCCTGACGCCAGGACATGTGTCAATGGAGTGACCTTTGCGCCTGGTAAAGATTTGGGACCAAGCTTTTTAAATCTATGGACCGGCTTTTCTGTTGAGCCTAAGGAAAATCATGGATCTTTAGAGCGTATATACTGGCACATTGAACATATTCTATGTGCCGGTAACCAAGAACATTTCATCTATACACTAAACTGGTTTGCCCGAAACTTTCAATATCCAGACAAACAAGGTATGTCTGCATTAGTTTTGATTGGTGATGAAGGTACAGGTAAAGGTGTAATCCTACGATTTGTCGGCAGTCTTTTCGGACAGCACTCCCGCCAACTTATCGACTCTAACCAGATAACCGGACAATTTAACAGTCAGCTTGCCGATTGCGTATTTCTTTATGCTGATGAGTGTTTTTTTGCCAAGGACAAAGCCAGTATTAACAAGTTGAAAGCTATGGTAACGGAACCAACGTTGCCGATTGAGAAAAAAGGCTATGACCTAGTCGACGCACCAAACCATTTATCTATTGCTATATCAACTAACGAGGAATTCGCCGTTCATGCGAGCCGAAACGCTCGAAGGTGGTTTGTTTTGGAAGTGACATTGGCCAAGCGAGGCGATCGTGAATACTTCGATCTACTCAATAATGACTGTTCCTCTGATACTGTCAGGGCTGCGTTCCTTTATGACATGCTTCATCGGGACTTGTCGGGCTGGAACCCAGGGGATGTACCAGAAACATCCGGCCTACGGAAGCAGCGCCAACATTCATTCCCGCCACATAAAAAATGGTTTGCAGAATGCTTGAATGATGGCAACTTCGATGGGACATCTGACGATAAGCATGACTTATGGCCTACCAAAATGAGCACGGAGGATTTGTTTGATTCTTACAAAACCTACTGCGATACTGCAAAAATCCGCCAATTTGACCGTATTGATAAGACATTACTTAGTCATTACCTCGGGGAAATGTTTAAGCGTACGCGCCTTTCTTTCAGTGACCTCCAAGGAAAGGAGATACGAAGACCTCGAGGCATTGAATTCGGCGCACTCATTAATGCCAGGGAAGTATTTGAAAAGCATGAGAATATTCAGCTTATTGAGTTCTTATTGTAAAAGTTCAACAGATTAGTGGTGCAAGTGGTACAGATGGTTCAGTGGTGGTCAGGGTGGTACGTTGGTGGTACATGTTTCTCGGCTCTAGCGCCCTCCCTTACTTAATTGTACCAACTGTACCAACTGTACCCTATAGTAACTTTATAGTAGAAAAATAAATGTATACAGAGTGAAAAAAATGTTTTCATCTTGTTTAATATTTTAGGATTGATTAAGTGGCTGGGTTAGGTGGTACATTTATTTAATTACAAAGACTTAGGTGGTAAAATAGGAAGGACAGGAGTAGGGCAGGTGGTACATCTAACAGCAAATAGGAGCGTGCAGGATGAAAAAAGATAAGGAAAAAGTCAGCGATTTAATCGAATTAAAACGTGGGCTTGTCATCACGAGGGTAGCGGCAGGAATGTCTATTCCTTCTATTGCTCAGGAAATGGGACTCAATGCTGAGCACCTTTATCGCTGGGTTAACAGTCACTCAGGAATGGCCGCTTTGCGGGATTCAATAGGTGACGCCAATGATATTTTAAGAGCCCGCTTGCCGTCGCTGGTAAATATAGCTCTGGATGCTCTGGAGAAACAGATTTTGAATGGTGGCCCTGAGACCAAGTCTAAGGCTGCCAAAATAGTTTTGTCGACTGCTGCTAGGCTGCCGATAAATCCATGCGAGCAATGTTCTGTTCGTATTATTAATCCGGTGCAATAAGCGCCAATTTCACTATGGATGGTGATAAATGAAAAATTGTTACAATGAAGTTCTATCTAATGCTGCAACTGCTTATGAGGCTGCTGCTGTTTTCGTCAAAGCTGACAGGACAAACACTCAGGTAATCAAGACGGATATGAAGTCGCTTCTTGAGTTGCTAAAGTGCGAGCCTTCTACGAAACACTTGGTTAAGGAGTATGCTCAGGCAATGCTTGATGATTGTCCTTATCGGTCAAGGTCAACGCTTGCTAAGTTACTATTATCGGTGTGGCTTATAAAAAAGCCAAAGCAGGGAGTATTACCTGATTCGGCAATAGCCTTAATCCGCCAACACGGATGGCTTGCTTAGTAGTTTCTGATGAGGCTGACTATTGTCGGCCCTCTTTGGTAAAAAAAGGGGTAGGTATGAGATGCCCCTCTTTTTATGAATTAATCAGTCAGCTTAGTCAGCTTAGTTAGCCTACATTGCACTTAAACCCCGGCATTTCAAAAATTGTTGGGGTTTATTCATTTAAATCCAGCATTGATGTATTTTTGACTTTTACATTGATTGTAGTTGGACAAAATTATGAGACAGTCTGTATTAATTGGTTTCATTGGAATACATCATCATTGTCGGTTGTTAGTCTCTCTAAAATATAGCGGCTGCTGATCTGCTTAGCTTACAAATGTAAGTCATGTCATTAAATTATAATTAACAGGCAGAATGAGTTGTGTTATTGTCGCCAAAGTTAATGCCAAATATGCTGTATTACAGATAAATCTTTAAGCTTTAAATTCCGATTCAAACTTTATTCTGAATTGAGATTGAGAAGTCACGGCTTTGGTTAGAGATAGCCGAATTTTATTTAATCTGAATGTAGCATCTATTGTCAGCAACTAGACAATTAAGTTATTCCCAGCTAGACACTGGAAGGTAACAGTAATAAGGAATCATTCAGTGCTTTTGGATGAATCGTCACAAATAGGATTGTTAATGGACTTTATCAACGACGAAAACCTTAAGGCCTACTGGCATTTGATGGTTTTGGGCTCTATCATTTTTGGTTTAATTTTATTTTTTATCTTCAAATTTCTAGTCCCGTCACACCAGTTAAAAGGGAACCTAGACCAAGCCATTAAAAAGCTAAAAAGTTCGACCGGAAAAGGTCAGGCAATCAATATTGATTTCATTGGCAACGAGATTATGACCGCTCAAAAGCTTGGGCATTGTTGGTCTGAGTTTGCCGAAACCCTGCATCCGCAAACCGCGCCAGATGATATGGGACAAGAACGAGTGGTTCGTTGGCGATCCACAGTTCCAGCAGAAGTGTTTTTTAATGTTGAAACGCTAATTGCTGTTGAACTTAGAACAGAATACTTTAAACATCAACCGGGTATTTTGACCGGTATAGGCATTATCGGTACTTTTGCCGGACTCTTGCGTGGCCTTTCTACCTTTTCAGTCAGTAGTGATCCGGAGACGGTGCGCCTTAGTCTGGATACTTTAATTCATGGTGTAGTTGAAGCATTTACAGTGTCGGCAAGCGCCATTACTTTGGCCATGATTACGACTTTTCTTGAAAAAATCATAATTACCCGCCGCATTAAACAACTAGAAGATCTCTGCCAGTTGCTGGATAGTTTGTTTGAAGGTGGTGCCGGTGAAGAATATTTGGCAAGATTAGTTAAATCTGGAGAAAGCAGTGCCACACAAACTGCTCAACTTAAAGATGCTTTGGTTTCTGATCTGAAGGAAATGCTTGCAGAAATGACTCGCCAGCAAACTGAAGCCATCGCCGCCAGTTTTTCAGAAAACACCAGAGCTCAGATTGTAACCACTGAACAAAGTGGTGATCGAATTGCCCAAGCCATTTCAGATAGCTTAAGTGAACCGCTTCAAAGAATAGCCGCAGCCGTAAATACCACGACGGACACCAATGGTCAGGTGGTTACCCGTGCTTTGAATGAGGCATTGGTTACTTTTTCACAGAAGCTGGAAGATATGTTCGGTGGACAAATGGGCAATATCAACCAGCTTTTGCAACAGACCACCACCGCCATGCAGAGTACGGTTGCACGCTTTGATCAACTCTCCGACAATTTGAGTGATGCCGGTAAAAATGCGGCTGATGTAATGAGCGAGCGTTTGAGCACTGCTCTTGAATCGATGGAAGCCAGGCAACTTACGCTTAATAACACCATGACCGAGTTTGTCATTCAGTTACGCGATACGGTGCAATCCTCGCAATCTGAAACCAATAGTCAGCTGCAGAAAACTTTAGCCTTAATTGGTGACCAAGTAGCAGCCATGACTGATCAGCTTCAAAAACAAGCCCAAGCAGCAGCCGATACTCATCAAAATCAGCAAACTCATCTGCAACAAAATGCCTCGGCATTAGCTCAGGAGTTGGCAGCTCAGGTTCAAACCAGTATGTCGTCGATACAGCAACAACTTGCCAGTATGATTGAGGTAATGAAAGAGCAATCAGCTCAAACTTCACTATCTAATACTGAGCAGCAGAAAACTCTTACTCAACATACTCAAGATACAGTGGGCGTTCTTTCTGACCGAGTTGAAAGTACACTGGCGAATTTGGATCAAAACCTCACTGGTATGCTTGAGCTTATTAGCAAACAAGCGGTAGACACAGCTCAGTCCCATCAAACCACCCAGCAACAGCTGGCGGAACAAGCGAACCGACTGGTTGAGCAATTAAGCCAGCAAGTACAAGCCATGACGGCACAAACCAACAATGCAGTAGCTTCGATGCAAGCTTCCGTGACTTCGATGCGCGATGTGACCAAAGATAACACCCTGCGCATGGAAAACAGCGCAGGGACATTGTCACTGGCTGCTGACAACTTTTCCAAAGCGGGGAATAGCGTAGCCGGTGTTATACAACAGACCAGCACGGTAACCGACAAAATGGCTACTACTTCGGTTGCACTCAACGTAGCGGCTACCACCGTGCAAACCGCCCTCACTGATTACAGCAGTGCAGGTAAAGCCATGTCGAAAATGGTGGAAGAATTAAAAGCAACCGTCGAAGTCGCTAAAAAAGACGCAACTGTTTCGCAATCGTTGGTCAATCAGATCAAACAATCTGCCGAACACCTGTTGCAGGCGCAATCCTCTGTTGATGGTATTTTTAAAGAGGTCTGCGACGAACTGGCGAATGCTCACGAGGTTTTTGCCAACAACGTCGTCAAAGGGCTTAAATCAAGCAATACCGCCTACCAAAAAGAACTCAAGGATGCGGTCGATTACTTAAAAACCGCTATTGAAGAACTGGGTGAGGTCGCCGAAAAAATTCCGGTGCGGAGATAAACCATGCTGGGTACACGTATCTCTATCGGCAAAAAATTGAAGGACGAAGCCGAAAAACCCTTCTGGATTTCCTTTGCCGATTTAATGACCGCACTGATGGTGATGTTCTTACTGGTGATGAGTGTAGCCTTGCTGGCGGTTACCAAAACAGTTTCCGAAGAACAGCGTGCCGCCGATGCTCGTAAAGAAGCCATCGAAAAATTACTGGATAAGGTAGAAGAAGCTGCGCAAAAAGATCCGCAATTTGCTGGCATCCACGTTAACCGTGATCGGCAAGCCATTGATTTTGGTGATCGCGCCCGCTTTGATACCGCCAGCCATCAACTCAACAAAGAGCAGGCGCGCTTATTACGCGCCTTTATTCCGCATGTCCTGGAAATCGCCAACAGTGATCTGGGCAAGGATTGGCTGAAACGAATTGCCGTGGAAGGCTTTGCCGACAAACGCGGCAGCTACTTGCTCAACCTTAACCTGAGCATGCAACGCAGCCAGCGTGTGCTCTGCGTAGTGTTAGCCAAAGCCGATGCTGGTGAAGCAGAATTATCACCTCAACAGCATGAAGACATTCGGCAACTCTTTCTTGTCGGCGGCTATTCCTCCAACTCACAAAAAGACACCCTGGAAGAAAGCCGCAGAATTGAGTTAAGGCTGGAATTTAGAAGCATAAAAGAACCGTCTCGCACTCCGTCCTCGACTATCGAGGAAAACTTTGGCACTTGTGCTCTTTAGGAATAAAACATGGCCGGATATATTTGTATCGCAATGCTGGAAGATCCACCTTACAACATGATTTTGGCTGCAACTGAAGAGGAGCCTGAAGACTGGCTGGAAGAGTTGCCTTTGCCCAGTCATTTGTTATGTTACGAAAGCTTCAAAGATAGCAAAGTCATCCTCAAGCAGTTCATTCAGCGTCTCAAGGCAGATGGAATCACAGTCAAAGTGGATAAAGCCTTTTCTGCTCTGCCGCATCAGGTAATTCGTGCATTTATCGAGATCAGAGATGAAGCCGTGATTAATGACCCGCTTGTCAAAGATATGGACGATGATGAAGATGACGACGAGGGAGCGCGGCTTTATGATTTAGGATGGGAATATGATCAAGGTAGCAACAAAATAATTCCTGACTTAAAGAAAGCTTTCAAGTGGTATATGCAATCTGCCGAACTTGGCTATAGTCCGGCCTATTTTTCTTTAGCTCTAGCCTACTTTCATGGGAATGGCGTGAAAAAGGATTTGAATGAGTCGCTAAAATGGGCAATGCGGGAGATTGAAAGTAGCGGTATATATGGTTATTACGTTGCCGCCGATTGCTTTGTGGAAGCCGGAATGAAAGAGCAAGCAAGCGACATGTGGCGACGGTGTTTTAAAGAACTCATCCACGAAGACCTTCCGAATGTCTTAGGGGTATATGCACGCCATGCTTCTGAAGGCTTAGTTGAACAGGTGCATACCAAAAAAATAGCACGATTATTTGGTATCGTTGCTAAAAAGGAAAGTGATCGGAAAGCTTATATTTGGTTGTGGGAAAATCAGGTAACAGATAGCAATTTTGACGACACAGATGATGAGGATGTCGAATGCCTTCGCAATGAAGCTGAACAAGGTGATGCGGAGGCGCAATTCGAGCTAGGCCAAATGTATTATATTGGTAATGGTGTAGAGGAAGATGATGAGAAAGCGGTTTTCTGGTATCGCAAGGCTGCTGAACAAAGCAATATGGAGGCGCAATACTGGTTAGGTAAAATGTACGAATTAGGCAGCGGCGTAAAGCAAGACGATGAGCAAGCCGTATTTTGGTACCGTAAATCGGCCGAACAAGGTCATGGTGAGGCGCAAGAAGCCCTTATAGGACTTGGTGTTGCCTGGCTCAATGATGATGAAGAAGATGATGAAGATGAAGGATTACATGAACTAGCTGAGGAAGGTGATGCAATTGCGCAATGCAAATTAGGAGGAATGTATTCTATTGGTGACGACGTAGAGCAAGACGATAAACAGGCCTTATACTGGTTTAGCAAGGCCGCTGAACAAAACCTTGCTATTGCTCAGTATTGTTTAGGAATGATATTTCATGTCGGACGTGGCGTAGCGCAAGATAATGAACAAGCCGTAGTCTGGTATCGCAAAGCTGCTGCGCAAGGCGATGCTGCTGCGCAAAGAGAATTAGGAGGTATGTATGCCGCCGGGTCTGGTGTAGCACAAGATGATGGAAAGGCTGCGGACTGGCTTGCCAAAGCTGCTGAACAAGGAGATGCAACTGCGCAAAGAGATTTAGGTGTAATGTACCAAAGTGGTTGCGGCGTAGCACAAGACAATGAACAAGCCGTGTTTTGGTATAGCGAAGCAGCTGATCAAGACTATGCTAAGGCACAATATAATTTAGGTGTGATGTATGCCAATGGTCTTGGGATCGAACAAGATTACGAACAAGCCGTTTTCTGGTATCGAAAAGCTGATGAGCAAGATGATGAAACAGCGCAATTTAATTTAGGTGTTATGTATTACAACGGTGAAGGTGTAAGGAAAAATAGAAAGCAAGCAGTAATCTGGTTCCGTAAAGCAGCCGACCAAGGATTTGTGGCTGCACAAGAAGCTCTTACAGGACTTGGTGTCGACTGGGAGAACACATAAGGAATAATGCCCTCACCATAATATTGAAAAAAATCCTTGGAATAAATACCCAATGGGATATAGCATCGAAAGGAAAAGCCAATGTCTACAAGTACCGTATTTACCACCAACCGCAGTCAGGCTGTGCGTTTGCCTGCCGACATGCGTTTACCCGATTCCGTGAAAAAAGTGGAGGTGCGAGTAGTAGGTTTGGAGCGGATTATTGCTCCTGCAGAATCAGCTTGGGACAGTTTCTTTTTGGGTGGGCAAACCGTCAGTGATGATTTTATGACTGAACGAGCCGACCAGCAACAAAGCAAACGCGACAGCCTGTAACAATCTGACCTGATAAGTTCGATAATATATACGTATACTTAAATCTATTTGCGAGAAGAACCTAATGCCAACTCTATCCATACACGGCGATGTCCATATTCCCGACAATATCATTCATGCACTGGGCTTAAAACCCGGCACCGAATTGGCGTTTGAGCGTCAGGGTGACGCGATTATCATGCGCCCGCTTAAGCCAAACAAAATCTCACGGGTAGACGAAGGGCCTAAAATATTAGGCTATACCGGGCCGACAGTTACGCTGGAAGAGATGGATGCTGCCATTGCCAAAGGCGCGGTGCAATCGTTGTGAAGTCGCTCGATACCAATATTCTGGTGCGTTACTATGCGCAAGATGATGTTCTGCAATCACCACTTGCCTTGCGCCTCTTCAGTGACGAACCCTCATTGTTTGTGACAAAAACGGTGTTGCTTGAGCTTTTCTGGGTTTTAACCCAAGCCGAAAAATTTCGTTTTCCGCCTGAACAAGTGATGGCTGTTTTCGAGCATTTGCAAGACTTGCCTAATATCGTTATCGAGGATGAGCTTTCGCTACGAACTGCCGTCTTATGGTGTCGTGATGGTCTTGAGTTTCCAGATGCCTTGCATTTGGCCGCATCAGGAGCTTGCAGTGCATTTTTGACATTTGATGATCGTAAGTTTGCCCAGCGCGCTCAACGTCTTAAGCTGACACCTACTTGTGAAATCCCAGAGTGATTTTGCTATTCAACAGTCAACCAGGATTGTATGAGCAAAGCAAAAGTGACATTTTGACAATACCTGCATGAATCCCATTACAGACTTTCGCAATCGTCTTTACCAGATCAATACTGAGGTGTTGCTGGCACCTTTCCCGGAATTGTCCGAAGAAATGGCGCGAACCACGCAACGCTTGAAAGCAGAGTATGGTGATATTTCGAGGGGCGCCGGTGACCAGCAAGGCATTGCGGCAGCGGTGATTGCTTATCTAAAAATCCATAGTCTACCCACTTATCGGGACATCAAATATGTCTGCTTTGGCGTGTCATCACCCTACGGCACACCATTAACTCGGGTTATTGAACATGAGACGCTGTTTCCCAAACTATTAAATGCAGTCGAACTGCTGCAACCCGAACCACGCAAGTTCCGGCGCTGCTATCAAGGCTTACTCAAAGCTTATTTACGTTATCCGGGCCAACACACCGAATCTGTTTATGGCCATAGAAACTGGCTGGTCTTACGTGAGTTTTTATCCCAACATTGCAAGGCATTGAATAAACAAAAGCCGGTAATGGAGTGGACTCAAGCCCTGTATGAGCATCGTAACTTACTGGCTGACAACCCCTGCAAACCTTATGGCAAAGCCCTGCTGGCTGGCGATATGTCGGTAATTGAAGAACTTAAAAGTCGACTGGGGGTTGATGATGATACCTGGGTAATGAATGAGTTGATACTGGCCCAAATTCAAGCAGCAACGACATTAAATGACCCAGAATTTATATTGCAAGTCCTGCCGTTGGTTAAGCTTCTGGAGCAACATACCTTGCTGGTCACCACAGGTCTGTCCCTGTTACTGAGGCGCTATGAAGCCTGTAAAGTGCATACCGAACACCACGCTCTCCGCGAAGCGGCTTTAAAGGAATGGAAAAGTCCTTGGCTGGAAGCCAATAAACCGATGTGGCATGGGCAGATTGGTGAAGCGGCCACCAACATGGTGAGCTTGTGGCTGAAACGGCGCACTATCCAGGACTTTTTTGAGTTATTGCAGGCAGACGGCAAAGCCGATCGACAGCGGATGGAGTTTTGGCTTAAGTATGCAGAAGCGATTGATGATATTTGGCTGGCGCTAGGGGAACACAGTCTTAATAACAACAAGCCTGATTACAGGCGTATCCGTCAGAACATGGTTGGTCGCTATATGGCTTTGGTCGGGGGAACTTACAATCAAGACAATGCTTTTCTAATGCGTATCGGTAACTACGTATTCATAGAGTTTGGTCTACAGAACAATGCTTGCCATGTGTTTTTGGCAGATAACCTGCCGTTCATATTTGGACAAAAATCGGTGCTAGGCACTCAGAAAGGACTAAAAAATAGGGATCATCCAGGTCATAGAGAAACATTGACCCACAGCGATGGTTGGCAATGGAAGTTTGATAATTTTTTACGCTATCATGCGAATGCAATACCTGGTCAAATAAAACCTAAGCCCGCTCCTACCCCCGGGGTTTCGAACACACCTTCTGCGTCAAATCCAACTGCAATTTTTGTAAAGCCAATAGTCCAGACGATACCTGTCCAGAAGCAGCAGACTAATGCTTTTGACCTTAAACAGTTGCAGGCCTTCTGTGCGTCCTATAATTTACATATTGATGACCACAGAACTGAAGGAGGGGCGCTTTGGGTACGGACTACCGAGACTCATGCAGTTGCATCCACCGTACTTAAAAGTGCTGGTTTTCGTTATAAAGCAGGTAAAGGCTGGTGGTTGGCATAATGGAATTGAGCAAATTCTGGTCCTTCAAAACTCGTCACCAGCCAGCTTCTGCAACGGTAGCTTCCCATCAGCTGGTTGCCAGATTTGAAAACGACGGCGTTTATTATGGTGTTGAGCCTGAGTTATTCGATTGGAGCAATCAATGGCAATGCTTTGGTCAAGACTCCCCGAGTATCAGCCTCTTAAACCAGCTTGAGGAACTTGGTCATGTTGAACTGATTGATAATCAGCTATTTTTAAAGTGGAGTTCACTGTATCAGCTGTTAACGGATGAAGCGAGTAGTTCAGATGAATTGCTTACCTTACTGAAATTACCTGAATTAACCGATTATCGCCCCAGTCTTGCCAGCCAAGGTTCACTGGAAGATGTCGGTTTTCGCATCACGCTGAGCGACTGGGTTAATCTACAAGGTAATAAGCTTATTACCGCCCCTGAGATAGCGGGCGCGGTTATTAAGTGGCAAGGCCAGCGCCTGCTATTGAGTGAAGCCGTATGGCATTTAGTGACTGAGGTACGGGCCTTCTATGTCCTGTCTACAGAAAAACGATCGCCCCAGCGTAATCGGCAGTCCTGGAGCTTGATTCGTCGCTATGCCAGTTCTGCCCAGGTTCCTATGGCAGATTTTTTACAACGCACAGTCGTGTTGTCACCAGAAAAGTTAGTGCTGCATTTACACAAGTCAGCCAGCTTAGGCAGTAAAACCGTGCAGGTGGAACCCGATTTTGACGGCGCGCCCCAGCAATGGCTGGATACCTTTGATAAATACACGACGATTCCTGAGCGCTACGATATTCCTGATGGATTAGGCATTATTCAAGTACTGATTGCCCCTCAAGTACGATCAGTGCTACAGGAATTAAGACGCTGGCCGGGGCGTTATGTCTCAGGGCAACGTGCAGAAGCCTTTATTCGTAACCCTTATGCGGCATTGGGCGACGATGCGGTTGCTGTTATTGACGAAATACAATTTGAACAAGCGAGAGAAGCCGCCGGAATTGAATTTGAGCATTTCTTTATCGATGTTATCTGCGACGAAAATGGCAAGGTTAACGGAGCGGCTTTACTCATAGAATCCACCTCAATCCATGGTCAGCCAAGCAGTCGTTATGACTTTGAAGATACCGACCAACTTGATGATTTTATTAACCGTTTTGAAAGACGCATTCAAGGTGGCTTTCAATGTTTCATTTGGGACGGCTATGAGCTTGAAATCTTAGGTGATGCTGAATTTCAATTGGCACATCTAAAATCGATTCTGTCGGAATGGTTGCCTGCTCCCCATATCACTATTGCCTATGCCGATATTTTTGATCTGGATCGCTATTCCGAGCGTATTGAAGGTATTGGTATTGAAGAAAAATATGTGTCGCCATTCATTGCTCGCAAATCGGACGACGAAGGCTGGGTGCCGTCAAATGTGGTATTCGGTATCGTCTTCACCCCGACTGATACCGATGAGTCGATCACTGTTCAACTGAGTAAAAGCGATAGAGAAGCGATTCAAGTCTCCATTGATCATGCCGAACAACAAGGTCTGGATGAAGTAGGTATTCCCGGCATTAGCCGACCAGTGACAGTAACTAAAGCTAAACAGCTTCTTGAAATACTTCAAACTGCCGAAGAACAAGTCCAGCAAGGTGCGTTTACCACCCAACAGCACAAACCGCAGGTGCAATCATTATTGCTGAAAAGCAATATCAATACAGTTGAATACCAAGAAGACAGAAAGCAAGTTTTAGAACTACCCAGCGATAGCCAAGCACTACTCCCCAGTGCGCTACGTACATCAGTAAGTCTCAAACAGCATCAACTCCAAGGCGTTGCCTGGCTCCAGCATCTCTGGAATAATGCGCCGCAACATTGCCGAGGGGCATTGTTAGCGGATGATATGGGCTTGGGTAAAACCATACAAATTCTCACTTTTATAGCCCGTTGTCTGGAAGATGATCCGGCTATGAATCCAATTCTGATAGTAGCACCGGTGTCCTTGCTGGAAAACTGGCAGGAGGAAATAGACAAATTTTTTAATCCACAGACGATGCCAGTCTTGATGTTGTATGGCACAACCTTAAGCAGCAAAAAACTGGCTAAATCGGAGATTGATCCGCAATTAATTAGTGAAGGGATTGTCAAGTTCTTAGATCCAAGTTGGTTAGGTACCGCCAAGGTAGTGCTGACCACCTATGAGACGCTAAGAGACCTGGAGTTTTCGTTAGCCGCCCAACACTGGTCGATTATGGTCTGTGATGAAGCCCAGAAAATTAAAAACCCCAGTGCGTTGGTTACGCGTTCTGCAAAAAAACAAAATGTCCGGTTAAAAATCGCCTGTACTGGAACGCCGGTAGAAAACTCTCTGGCCGACTTATGGTGCCTGTTTGATTTTATTCAGCCTGGATTGTTGGGGGCATTAAATGACTTCGGACTGCGGTACAGACGGCCTATTGAGGCTAAATCAGACGAGGAAAAAGCGCGTGTTAATGAATTACGGGCTTTGATTGAGCCGCAAACACTAAGACGAACCAAAGCACAAGTCGCTAAAGACCTGCCCAGTAAAATCGAGGTTGAGAGTTGCCGATCTCTACTACTGTCTGCCTATCAGCGGGATTTATATGGTCAGGCTGTTCACGCCTATCGAACCAAGCAAAGTGGTAGCCCCTTAAAAAATCATTTAGGACTGATTCAATATTTGCGGCAACTCTGTTCAAGCCCTTATCCACTGGGCTGTAAATCTAATCTTGATGAAACCTTGGCGGAGAGGGAAACAAAGTCACCAAAGTTAAAATGGCTTTTGGAAGTCCTAGTCGATATTCAGCAGAGTAACGAAAAAGTTATCGTGTTTGTTGAGTTCCTCGACCTCCAACGCCAGCTTCAGCACTATATCGCCGAGCGTTTTAATGTACGAACTGACATTATTAATGGCTCGACAGCTGCGGCTGCTTCAGCGGCTAATAGCAGGCAAAAACGTCTTAAAGTGTTTCAGGAAAAACCGGGGTTTGGTGTCATTATTCTTTCCCCGTTAGCGGTTGGGTTTGGCGTCAATATCCAGGCTGCCAATCATGTTATTCACTTTACCCGCACCTGGAATCCGGCGAAAGAAGATCAGGCAACTGATAGGGCCTATCGGATTGGTCAAACCAAAGATGTTTATGTTTACTACCCGGTCATAACCGCCGATTTTGTCACGTTCGACATGAAGCTCGACAAGTTATTGGATTGGAAAAGAGGTCTTTCTGATGACATGCTGAACGGTTGCGGCGATTTATCAGGTTCCAGCTTTGAGGATTTGGGCGCACCGGAAGGTGGTACTGCCTTTAAAGATTTACTCATTACAGAAGATGATATTGGGCTGATGGATGACGACATGCTTACATATCTGCTGGTTAGGCTATTTGTTAAGCAAGGTTATCCGATCGTCTATCGAACACCAAATCCAGGATCTGGAGAGATTAATGTTGTGGCAATTCGTGAAGCTGAAGGATTACTAATGCAGTGTAAAACAGCACGTAATGAGCATGCTGAAATTGGAAATAATGTTGTGAATAGCTTTGTCGTAGCTACAGCGTTTTATCAAAAAAAACATCCCAACATCGTTTTCCAGCGAGTTACCGTAACAAATAAGGGGTTTTCTCAATCTGCCTTGGAGCTAGCAGAAAGCAATTATATTCAACTTCTTGACCAAGAAAAATTAACACAACTACTCAAGAAAACACCTGTTTTAAGGATGGAAATTGAGGTGTAAATCAGTGTTCAATGTTCAGTTTTACCGGTTCGTTGCTCTTTGTATTCTGGGGGCTTAGATTTTTTACAATCGTTAATTATGAAAATACTTAAGCCTTCGTGATGAAAAATAAAGAAATACTCTACACTGCCCACGTCCGTTCATCAGATAAAACACTTCAAACGGTAGCCGAGCATTTGCAGGAAGTTTCTGCGATAACCAAAACATTAGCTGCTAAAATTAATGTCCCAGAAGCTGGGGCGTTGATAGGGCTTTTGCATGATTTTGGCAAATACAGTAAATCTTTTCAGGATTATATTCAGTCCGGTACAGGACTAATTGACCCCGACAGTGAAGATTTTGTTAATGCCGGTACGCTAAAAGGAAAAATAGATCATTCTACCGCAGGTGCACAATGGGTATGGCAAGAGCTTAGTCAATACGGCAAGAATGGCGAGGGTAAGTTATGCGGTCAAATACTGGCGCTATGTATTGCCTCACATCACAGCGGGCTAATTGATTGTTTAACACCCGATGGCAACAATGGTTTCAAAAAGCGCATGAATAAAGACGATGAAAAGTCTAATTTATATGAATGCAAACAAAATGCAGATATAACTATCTTAGAGCAAGCACAGAATCTGGCCAGTAAACCGTTAATGTTAGCCATGCTCAAGCAACTAAGTTTGCTCATGCAAAAGGAACAGCATGGACAAACCATATCTGAAGCGGTTAAGTATTTTTATATCGGCTTTTGGACACGGTTTTTATTCAGTTGTCTGATTGACGCAGACCGTATTAACAGTGCTGATTTTGAAATCCCGAAAAATGTATCTTATCGAAATATAGCCGTGTCATGGGATATTGCCATTAATCGGCTGGAGTTGTTTTTAACCGAGCAGAAAGCCAACAAATCGCCTATTAACTCCATACGCAACACGATATCTGATACTTGTAAAAATCGGGCGCAGGATAAACAAGGCATTTATACACTCACTGTACCGACCGGCGGCGGTAAGACTTATGCCAGTCTTCGTTATGCATTGCATCATGCAAAGAGACACGGCTTAGAGCGAATTATCTATATCATCCCCTACACTTCAATTATTGAGCAAAATGCGGATGCCATCCGCAACGTAATTGAACAGGAATTCGATGAATATCCTTGGGTGCTAGAGCACCACTCGAATTTAGAGCCTGAAAACCAAACCTGGCATAGCAAATTAGCTTCTGAAAACTGGGATGCTGCGATAGTACTAACCACGATGGTGCAGTTTTTAGAAACACTATTTAGCGGTGGCACACGCGGCGTGCGCCGTCTGCATCAACTAGCCAACAGCGTTCTCATCTTCGATGAAATTCAAACCTTACCCATAAACTGTACCCATTTATTTTGTAACGCGCTCAACTTTTTAAGCGCATACACAAAAACTACAGCAGTGTTATGTACGGCTACCCAACCGTTGCTGGATAAATTACCCGAAAAAACAAAAGATAAAGGGCAACTGCTGATACCTAAAGAAAATGAATTAATAGCAGATGTTGGAGAGCTATTCGAGCAATTAAAGCGTGTTGAAATCAGTAATAAAACCAAACCTGAAGGCTGGTCGTTAGATGAAATATCTGCGCTGGCTTTGTCCGAATTTGAGAGCAAAGGCAATTGTCTGGTTATAGTCAACACCAAAGCTTGGGCGCAAGCACTGTATATGCAATGCTTGCAAACCGTCGATTCAAATAGCTTGTTTCATTTAAGTACCAACCAATGTTCCGCACACCGCAGTGAACTTTTCCATAAAATTCGGGAGCGTTTGAATAAAAATTTACCCGTCTTATGTTTCAGCACTCAACTAATTGAAGCCGGTGTCGATATTGATTTTTCCAGTGTGATTCGTTTTCTGGCAGGATTGGATTCAATAGCGCAAGCTGCGGGGCGCTGTAATAGAAATGGTCATTTAAAAACAGCCATTGTACATGTCGTAAATCCGGCACAAGAAACCATAGACCAACTGATCGACATCAAGGTAGGTCAAGAACAAACTAGGCGCGTATTTAGCGAATTTGACGGTGAAGCCTTGTTAAATCCGGAAGTCATGGCGCGTTATTTTAAATATTATTTTTATGAGCGTGCCAAGCAAATGGACTACCCATTGACAGAAAAACAAGTCGGAAGAACAGACTCTCTGCTGAATATACTTGGCGAAAATAAAATAAATATCGGTATAGGAGCATCTATGCACTTAAAACAATCATTCATGACTGCCGGTAATACATTCAAAGCTATAGAAGCTCCTACGCAATCGGTCATTGTGCCTTATGGACAAGGTAAAGAATTAATTACCGAACTTTGTGGGCTTGCTAAAAAATTTGATGCCGCTCGTTATTACATCTGTTTAAAACAAGCGCAAAAATTTAGCGTTAATATATTTCCGAATGTGTGGAGAAAGTTACAGGATAAAAAAGATGCAGTCATTGAAATTAATCCGGGCGAAGGCGTGTTTTACCTGAACGAACGCTATTACAGCAAAGAATTTGGTCTGTCTACCGAACCCGTTAGTAAAGCCGAAGCGATTATTTTATAGGGATAAAAAATCATGAAAAACAATATTAGTTTTCGATTATGGGGACGGCATGCATTATTTACCGATCCCATTACCAAGGTAGGCGGTGAAAAATGCTCATATCATTTGCCGACTTATGAGGCGATAAAAGGCGTACTCAAATCAATCTACTGGAAGCCAACGCTGATTTGGCATGTCGATAAAGTTAGAATTATGAAACCGTTGCGCACTCAAACCAAAGGCACCAAGCCATTGGTTTGGAATGGAGGAAATAGCTTGGCAATTTATACTTTTTTACGGGATGTCGAGTATCAGGTTCAAGCACATTTTGAATGGAACGAACATCGTCCTGAACTGGCAGATGATCGTATTGATGGCAAGCACTTCAATATTTTAAAGCGCACATTGGAAAAAGGTGGCAGGCAGGATATTTTTTTAGGGACTCGCGATTGTCAGGCTTATATAGAACCTTGTGAATTTGGCGAGGGTGCAGGAGCCTATGACGAACTTGACGAATTAGCCTTTGGTTTGATGTTTCATAGCTTTGCCTATCCGGATGAAACCGGTATCGATGAACTGCATAGTCAATTTTGGCAGGCAACACTGAAAAACGGAATTTTGGAATTCCCACGTCCTGAAGAATGTTCGATCAGCCGTTTTGTTCGGCCTATGAGCGTAAAAGAATTTGGGATTGATACCAATATGCTCGCTGTGGCCAATGAAGAGACGCATTTATGAGCTGGATGGAAAAGCTTTATCAAACTTATGAACAAGGTATTAGTTTAGATGCTTCAAAACCTTGGCCTATATCGCATTTTGTTAAGACAGCACATATTGAGGTTGTTATTGATGGCAATGGAAATATAAAAAATGACAGGATTACGTTGTTATCCGGCGAAGATTCTTTAACACTTATACCTTCAACAGAGGCTTCAGCTGGACGAGCAGGGGCAAAAAATGCTCCTCATCCGCTTTGCGATGAATTAGGTTATTGTGCTTCTGATTTTCCAGATGTAATACCAGCCAGAAGTGGCGCGTATTTAAACCAGTTAAATGAATGGTGCATATCAGAATATACACATCCAAAAATACTAGCTATTTCTAAATATCTCAAAAAAGAAAGGTTATGGCAGGACTTAAACCAAGTAATAGAGTTTCCAGTAACTTTTACAAATAGAAGAGGACTTAAAACAAAAATTTCTGCTGAAAAGGTTTTTGTTCGATGGAAAGTTGAAGAAGCTGGAAATCCTTGTTCTGGCACCTGGGAAGATGATGATTTAATTGACAAGTGGATAAAGTTTGATAAGTTTAAAAATTCAGAAATAGGGCTATGTTTTATAACGGGTGAAAAAGTTCGTTTAATAGAAAACCACTCCAGATTTATTAGAAATTCTGGCGATGGTGCCAAGTTAATTTCATCGAACGATAGCAGTGGTTATACCTATCGCGGTAAGTTTTTTAACAACACTGAAGCTTGCAGTATCGGTTTTGACGTTTCACAAAAAGCGCACAATACGTTGAGATGGTTAATTTCCCGCCAAGGTTTTAGGAACGGTGATCAAGCTTATGTGTCATGGGCTGTATCAGGTAAGCCAACCCCTAAGCCTTGGCAAGATACTTTGTCATTATTCGATAGTGTTGAATTTAATTTTGATGAAACAGAACAAAAATTGGAGTCTGAACAGGATTTGCCTGTAGATCATGGCATTGACTTAGGACAGTCATTTGCTTTGAAGCTTAAAAAATACATGTCCGGTTATTTTGCCGAATTAAACCCTACTGAGAAAATTATTATCATGGGCATTGATTCTGCAACACCGGGTCGCATGGGGATCATCTACTACCGTGAACTATTTAGTCATGATTTTCTTGGTTGTGTTGAAAAGTGGCATAGAAATTTTTCTTGGCTACAAAATTATGGGTGGGATAGTAAAGCAAGCAGAAAAATTCAATTCGTTGGGGCTCCTTCACCAAAAGATATAAGCGATGTAGCCTATGGATACCGCGATGATAAAGGCATGCTGCAAATTGATGATAAATTACAGAAAGCTACAGTAGAACGTTTACTTCCCTGCATTATTGATGCGTTACCGATTCCCCGCGATTTAGTGGACTTAACATTTCGCAGGGCCTGTAACAGAATAGGCATGAAAAAAAGAAATTATAACGGAATGTCGTTTGAAGACGATTGGGAAAAAACGCTAGGCATAGCCTGTGCGCTATACAAAGGGTATTACCATCAACATCCAAATTTAACTCAACGAAGAGAATATGCCATGGCACTAGAAGAGAACTACCACTCGCGTGATTATCTGTATGGTCGGCTCTTAGCCATTGCCGAACGGATAGAAGATGTGGCATTAAGTATAGGCGGTGAAAATCGCTCCACGACAGCTGCACGGTTAATGCAGCGTTTTGCTGATCGACCTTTTGAAACTTGGCGAACCATTGAATTAGCGTTACAGCCTTACATGCAGCGCTTGCGTGTATCACGCGCCGGATTTTTAACCAATCAATTGAAAGAAATGGATGCCATCTTGGCTTTGTTTAAGCATGAGGAATTTAGCAGCAAAGAAGCATTATCCGGTGAATTCTTATTAGGCTATCACTGCCAACGCCAAAAATTTAAAACCAAACCCGAAGCCACTGACGAAACAACATCACAAGGAGACACCGAATGAGTGCATTAAGCCATAAAATTGATTTTGCTATTATCTTCAGCGTTAAACATGCAAATCCCAACGGTGATCCGCTGAATGGCAATCGCCCTCGCACCGACTATGACGGCTTTGGGGAAGTGACCGATGTGTGTTTAAAACGTAAAATTCGTGACCGATTACAAACCGCAGGCAAGGCGATTTTTGTCCAGTCTGACGAGAAAAAAACTGATGGTATGACCAGTTTACAAAATCGCGCCTACGCGGAACCACCGATTGGTTTAGGTAAAGAGGCATTCAATGCCAAAAAAACCAACAAAGATGCCACAGCAAAACAGGCGTGTGATCACTGGTTTGATGTCCGTGCTTTTGGTCAAGTTTTTGCCTTTGGTAAAGAAGCCGATGCCGCAGGCGTTTCCATTGCCATTCGCGGCCCTGTAACCGTTCAATCTGCATTTAGCGTAGAGCCGGTTAGCATCACAAGCACCCAGATCACAAAAAGCGTGAGCGGTGAGGGTGACGGCACTAAAAAAGGTTCGGATACTATGGGCATGAAACATCGTGTAGATGAAGCCATCTATGTGGTTTACGGTGCAATGACACCACAACTCGCCGATAAAACCGGTTTTAGTGATGATGATGCCGAAACCATCAAGGCCATTTTGCCCAAACTGTTTGAGGGTGATGAGTCTTCAGCAAGACCGGCTGGTTCAATGGCCGTCAAAAAAGTCATCTGGTGGCAACATAATTCCAAAGCAGGGCAATATTCATCTGCTAAAGTTCATAGTTCACTGGCTGTTAATACTGATGGCAGCTATGTGTTAAAATCACTTGATGGTTTAGTTCCAAAGGAAATAGATGGATTTTAAAGTTAGGTTTATTGTGTAAAAATAAATAAGTAAACTGATTCTAGCACCTGCC
>CAIKYI010000683.1 GCA_903831545.1 uncultured Methylobacter sp.
CTTTCGACATTCGATGGAGCTGTTTTTCAATATGAAGTTGCAATTTAATAAAAGTCTTATCGTATTTGCGATTATTGTAATTATTAGTAATGTATTTTTAGCGCAAGCAGCTGAAGATAATAAAACAGTTGATAATCTAAAGCCTGCACTGACAGTAACTACCGATAAACCACAATCCACTCTTTTAGCGCAAACGCTTAACGCCAACGGCAACGTAGCAGCCTGGCAGGAGGCTATTATCGGCAATGAAACTGACGGTTTGCGATTAAGCGAGGTGTTAGTAAATGTTGGCGACCAAGTCCAGCGAGGTCAGGTTTTGGCAGTATTCTCAACAGAAATGGTAGCGGCCGAACTTGCGCAAATTAAAGCAGGAGTCGATGAAGCAAAAGCCCATTATGCAGAAGCGGTTAAAAATGCTCAGCGCGCCAAAGGTGCCCAAGTAACCGGTTCGCTGAGCGCACAACTGATCAACCAGTATCTGATTGAAGAGCTGGCGTCTAAAGCTCGGCTCCAGTCACAGCAATCTGCTGTTAAAGCACAACAACTTCGACTTAAACAAACTCGTGTTCTAGCAACTGACAGCGGTGTAATCTCTTCCCGTAGTGCAACAGTAGGTGCAGTGTTGCCAAAAGGGCAGGAGCTTTTTCGCCTGATACGCCAAAATCGTTTGGAATGGCGTGCTGAAGTCGGATCTGCTGAATTGGCGCTACTAAAACCCGGTGATCCAGCCAGTATTACAACCCCTGGCGGTAGTATTGTTCATGGCAAGGTGCGGATGATTGGGCCCACTGTTGATCAGCAAACTCGCTTGGGGTTGGTGTATGTAGATTTACCTAATCATCCCGAATTAAAAACCGGCATGTTTGCCAAGGGGGAGTTTGAATTGGGTAGCTCCGATGCTCTCACTTTAGTACAGCAAGCTGTTGTAGTACGTGATGGCTTCAGTTATGTATTTAAACTCGGATCCGACAAGCGTGTGTCTCAGGCGAAAGTTCAAATTGGGCGCCGTAGCGCTGATCGGGTTGAAGTTCTGAATGGTCTTCAGCCTGATACAGAGGTGGTTACTAGCGGTGTAGGATTTCTGAATGACGGTGATCTTGTGAAGGTTGTCTCACCAACTTTTGAGCAAAGCACAGTGACTTTAAAACCATGAATTTCTCAGCCTTTTCAATTAGGAATCCGACTCCTGCGATCATGCTATTCGTTCTTCTATCACTCGCGGGTGTGATGGCATTTAAATCTACTGTTGTACAAGATTTTCCTGATATTGATCTTCCTATAGTAATTGTGAGTGCAACACTCGTAGGTACAGCGCCAGCGCAGCTTGAAACTGAAGTAGCCCGCAAGCTTGAGGATGCTGTTGCAGCGCAGGAAGGTGTTAAATATATATTTACCTATATACGTGATGGCGAGGTCACTATCTTGGTACATTTTGCTCTGGAAAAAATTACAGCTGAAGCTGTGAATGAGGTTAGAAACGCCGTAGATAGGATTCGTTCCGACTTACCTGCAGATTTGCGTGACCCAAGTGTGACCAAAGTAAGCAATGCCGGTCGCGCGGTGCTGGTCTTTACTGCATCCTCAAACAAACTCGACGAGCAAGAGTTATCCTGGTTTGTAGATAATACGGTTACCAAACGCCTGCATTCGGTGTCTGGCGTGGGAGCAGTTAAGAGGTTGGGTGGTGTCAGCCGCGAGATTCGCATTGAACTGGATCCCGCCAAAATGACTGCACTCAAGCTTACCGCTTTGGATGTATCGCGCCAGCTTAAGCGCGTGCAGCAAGAAGTGCCTGGAGGGCGAGGCGATGTTAGCGGTGCTGAACAAAATGTACGGACCATAGCTACTGTAAAATCAGTCGCTGATTTGGCGGCTATTGAGCTACCTTTGCAGACACAAAATGGAGAGAATCGCAAAATTCGCCTCGATCAAATTGCAACCGTAACTGATACTTTTTCGGAGCGCCGGAGTTGGGCGCTCGAAAACGGTAAGCCTGTAGTGGGCATGGAAATCCTTCGCACCAAGGGTGCCAGCGAGGTTAGCATTGCCGCTGATGTGCGTTCAGTAATTCACCAGCTTGAAACTGAATATCCGAATATTAAACTCACGCAAGTAATTGATAATGCAAAACCGGTTAAAGAAAACTTTGACAGTTCCATGTCCATGCTTTACGAGGGTGCCTTTTTAGCAGTATTAGTTGTATGGTGGTTTCTACGGGATTGGCGCGCCACCTTGGTGGTTGCAGTCGCTTTGCCATTGTCAGTGATTCCAGCCTTTTTCGGCATGAAATTATTCGGCTTTACTATCAATTCGGTTACATTGATCTCTCTTGCTTTGGTAGTAGGTATTTTGGTAGACGACGCCATAGTGGAAATAGAGAACATTTCTCGACACTTGCGCATGGGCAAAAAACCCCTGCAAGCCGCTTTGGAAGCAGCTGATGAAATTGGTCTTGCAGTAATTGCCACGACTTTTGCGCTGGTTGCCGTGTTTCTACCTACTGCTTTTATGAGCGGTGTTGCTGGGAAGTTCTTCAAGCAGTTTGGTTGGACTGCTGTAATGGCGATCCTAGCTTCGCTGTTAGTGGCGCGTTTGTTAACGCCAATGATGGCAGCTTACCTGCTCAAGCAGCCTACTCTTGGCAATCAAAAAGATGGCTGGATTATGCGGCATTATCTTAATGCGATGCAGTGGTGCTTGCGTCGCCGATTCCTTACCATTATCAGTGCCGCTGTCTTGTTTGTCGGTTCTATTGGTTTGGCAGGCCTTTTACCCACGGGATTTGTACCCGCAGCAGACCGAGGACAAACACAAATTAATATTGAGTTGCCCCCGGGTAGTACTTTAGCGGAAACTTGGGCGATGGCGGAGCGTTCTCGCTTTGAAGTACAAAAATTATCCTATGTGAAATCGGTTTTTAGCTCGGTTGGTGGTGGCTCAAGTGGTGACGTATTCGTGCCCGGAGTAGCTGCCGAAGCACGCCGGGCACTTCTTACGTTGTCCCTCAGTCATCGTAGTGAGCGCGAAGAGTCTGTTAAGGAGATTGAGCGACAAGTTCGTATGAAACTTTCAGAGTTGCCGGGCGCTCGTTTTCAAGTGGGTCCACCGGATAGCGGGGTAAAAATGCAGCTTGCGTTGCGCAGTGACGATCCGCTTGCGTTAATGCAATCTGCACGTAGCGCCGAGAGCGCTTTACGGGCCTTAAAAGGAATTGGCGGTGTTACCTCCAGCGCCAGTCTGGTTCGCCCCGAGATCATTGTCCGGCCTGATTTCGCCAGTGCTGCCGATCTCGGGGTAACCGCTTACAGCATTGGAGAAACAGTTCGTGTGGCCACGGCGGGTGACTATGATATCGGCTTGGCAAAGCTCAATTTAAGTGAGCGACAAATACCCATTCGGGTGAAGTTCCCCGACCTAGTGCGTTCCGATCTGAGTGCGTTAGAAGAATTGACGATGCCAGGTAAAAGCGGTCCGATAAGGCTAGCCAATGTTGCTAGTTTCAGCATGGAGTCAAGTTTGGCACAGATTGATCGACTGGATCGAAGTCGTAATATTACACTTGACGTGGAGCTGGGTTCTCGCAGCTTGGGTGAATTGTACCAGGAAGCCATGAAGTTGCCTGCGTTCAAAAATCTGCCCCCTTCCGTGAAAATTTCCCAGTTGGGTGATGCTAGCGAAATGCAGAGTCTTTTTAATAGCTTTGGCCTTGCTATGGCCATTGGAGTACTGTGTATTTACGGCGTACTTGTATTGTTATTTAAAGACTTTATGCAGCCGGTGACTATTCTGGCCGCGCTACCCTTATCCATAGGCGGGGCATTTGTGGCGTTGCTGGTTACCCATAATGCCTTGTCGATGCCGTCATTGATAGGCTTGATTATGCTAATGGGTGTGGTGACCAAGAATTCAATTCTACTGGTGGAATACGCTATCGTTGCGCGTCGTAAAGGAATAAGCCGTAATGATGCGCTAGTTGACGCTTGTCATAAGCGTAGTCGGCCTATCTTTATGACGACTGTGGCTATGGTTGCTGGCATGTTGCCGTTGGCGCTGGGTTATGGGGCAGATCCCAGTTTTCGAGCGCCGATGGCGACTGCTGTAATCGGTGGACTGGTTACTTCTACGCTACTCAGCCTTTTAGTGGTGCCTGCGCTCTTTACCTATATCGACGACGCGAAGCAAGGGAGTATGAGGCTCTGTGGCTGGCTCTTAAATCGGGTACAGCATCAGTAGAGAGCTGTAACTGTTTAGAAATGAGAGCGAATGTTTCAGCACATAGAGTTTACTTTTAGACGGCATCTAACGACCTAGTCGGAGATTATTCGAAATTAACATTAATAGCAGTGACGACTTCTGTGATAAATAACCTGTTAGAATGTTGTATGTGAAGTGCAATTATTCGTGTGTGTCAGGTCGAAAAATTTCTTTATTGCTGTTACTACTTAACGCCCTCAGTGGTATGTAGGCCTGATGTTCAGTAATTTGTTGCAGTATTGCCTGATTCAAGTTGGGACGATGGCCACGGTCATAGCCTTGACTAATATGCATAACGCCTTCGGGCACGTTTTTTTGATTGCTATTATGGACCACGTCAAAATAAAAACTGGTTCTGTCTATATGGTCGATTTGACAGGTTAATCCCAAGCGCTTGAGCGACTGCGCGGCCAGCTATACTCCGCGCGGTCAAGTTTTCGGCTTTTTAAAATAACTGGAAGTTCATGGTCATCAAGCTTTCCATCTCATCTTTGTAACGGGTGCCGAGATCACTGATGCAATCATTAATGCTATTTCTAAAGGCGTCGAAACGGTCGTAATGTTTGCTATACAGAACCTGTTTTTTAACAAATCGCCATAACCGTTCGATTAAATTCAGATTAGGCGAATAGGGTGGCAAATAAAGTAACTCAATCTTCAATTCTTTTGCCTTGTTGGCGACTGACTGACATTTTTGATATCTGGCGTTATCCAATATTAGCGTGATAGGGCGCCCGCTATTAGCATAGGCGTTAGCAATTTTTTCGAGGAACTCGCAGAAAACGTCCTGGTTAATATAGGTGTCATTGGTTACCGTGATGGCTTCATGTAAGATGGGGGCATAGGCGCCCAATACATTATGGCGTTTGCGTCCACTGGCAGACGGCAGTAATAACCGCACAAAGCACCAAACCATCCCTAAAAACGCACCCATTACGAAGTGAGCCGCATCAACAAACAAAACAGTACGATTACCTTGTTTGGCCTCATCCAGAATGGGTTGTAACTGGTTGTCGTGAAATTCCTGTTGGGCTTGCCGCTGCTTGTCATCCTCCATCGCTTTACCGGGAACCACTCCACAACGTCGGCATTTCATACCCATTTTTTTCAGAAACACCCGGCAAGCAGAAGGCTTTAATTGGATGCCTGTCTCTTTATCGATCATCTCTATAGCTTGGTTGATCGTATGAGGCAATTGCTTTGTAAAAAGCTTCTTCAATTCCGTATACGGCTCCAATTGACTTTTGGGCTGGCGATAATTTTCCTCCAATAAGCCTGGCAAATCATTTTCGTTGTACTTTTTCGTGTAATTGGTCGCCGTGTCTTCGTCGATTCTTAAGAGCTTCGCAACTTCCTCGCGCCGATAACCATGTTTTCTCAGGTAAACCACAAGGCATTTTTTTCGTACGCGAGGATTCTGATTCAATGTCATTTCCAAATAAAGTTTGTCCAGTGATTTTTCAGTCATTCTTTTGTGCTGGCGGCAGTTAATTAGGGCGTTTTTCTACAATATTTTAGGGTAAATGGGAACCGATATTTTGACCGCGCGGAGTATAGCTTTTCAATATTTCCGGGTCGTAAGTGTTGATAGCACCCCGCGGTTCTCGCAAAGGTCTCGTCGTTAAGATGCTTGAACTAAATGTCATCGCCAAGCAAGCGATCTCGCGGTTTATCCTTGAAAAAGTGCAACATCGGTACAGCGCTCGATTGACTAAGTAAAGGTTTTTTAAAATCATGGTCTAAGACACATTGAATCACTGAAATTAGGTTTTGCTTGATCAGTCACCGGAAACATCAATTCATCAATCATACCCATATGAGGTCCAAATGATCCAAGTTACGCGATGCTCAACTTTTAAATCTCAACCAATGACTCAAAAAGCAAAGTCGGGTTGCCCATTAGTCTTTCCAAGAAGCAGTCCATAGTTTGGCAAGCAGTTTACGGATAAAACGGTTAGCCAAATGCCAAGTGTCGCGAGCCCTCACTTTTTCGATATGAAACCGTTCGGCCAATTGCCCAATGAAAGTTTCCACTAAGCGTCTGCTTGACATCAACTGGC
>CAIKYI010000684.1 GCA_903831545.1 uncultured Methylobacter sp.
AACTGGAAGAGTGGTTTGAGACAGAACAGGAATATTCAGTCTAATAAATTTTTTTAATGTAGCAATTTGTTTGAACAGGGGTATAGATGTTTACTTGTGTTATTTAAATTTCAGTTTCAGAAAATGCACCGAAAGACTGCAACTACAGGTAAGGTGATTTTTTGAGTATATCAGGCTGGGCGCCGAGCAAGCTGTGTGGCAAAAACAGTTACATAGCATGCTCGGTAACTGGTTCGGTACTTGGCTCTTGAATAAAATGACTCGATCATAAATTCCGCAAATATGACCGCGCGGAGTATATAATGTGCAGATTAGGCTCCTTCGTTTATCCAAGGATAATTGCCGGTTATTTTTCACATTGCGTACTTAATTATTAATGAATGAACATTTGAACACTCTGGAAGCCAGAGAAACCAGGCGTCGAAGGACTTTTGCCATTATCTCTCATCCTGATGCCGGTAAAACAACCATCACCGAAAAACTCTTGCTGTTTGGTGGCGCGATTCAGCTGGCCGGTTCGGTAAAAGGCCGTAAAGCAGCGCGACATGCGACTTCGGACTGGATGGAGATGGAAAAGGAGCGAGGCATTTCGGTAACTACCTCGGTGATGCAGTTTGACCATAAAGACTGCATTATCAATCTGCTAGATACACCTGGGCATGAGGATTTTTCTGAAGATACCTATCGAACTTTAACGGCGGTGGATTCGGCTTTGATGGTGATTGACGTTGCCAAAGGGGTTGAAGATCGAACCATCAATCTGATGGAAGTTTGTCGTCTGCGCACTACGCCAATTCTGACTTTTATTAACAAGCTCGATAGAGAAGGGCGCGAACCGATTGAATTGATGGATGAAGTCGAGAATGTCCTGAAAATCAAATGTGCTCCCATAACCTGGCCTATTGGCATGGGCAAGCGCTTTAAGGGTGTTTATCATCTGTATAAAGATGAAATTCATTTATTTAGCGCCCAACATGGCGGCAAGATTGCTCAGGCTGAGATTATCAAAGGCTTGGATAATCCCAAGCTGGATGAGCTACTTGACGATCAGGCCGAAGAGCTTCGTGAAGAAATTGATTTGGTTAAAGGCGCCAGTCATGAATTTGATCTTGAAGACTATCTGGCAGGCAAGTTAACGCCGGTTTTCTTTGGCTCGGCGATTAATAATTTCGGGATTATCGAGTTACTGGATGCTTTTGCCGAATATGCGCCGCCACCTCGTCCCAGAGAAGCCGAACAGCGAACGGTTATGCCCGAAGAACCTGCGTTTAGTGGTTTTGTATTTAAAGTTCAGGCCAATATGGACCCGTCACACCGGGATCGAATTGCTTTTTTAAGAGTGTGTTCCGGTAAATTTGATAAGGGCATGAAGATTCATCATGTTCGTATTGGCAAAAATATTCAGGTAGCCAATGCTATTACTTTTCAGGCCGATAGCCGCAAAAGTGTAGAAGAAGCCTATCCCGGCGATATTATCGGCTTGCATAACCACGGTACGATTCAGGTTGGCGACACCTTTAGTCAGGGTGAGACGCTAAAATTTGGCGGCATTCCTTATTTTGCGCCGGAATTATTTCGTCGGGTGATTTTGAAGGATCCACTAAGAGCCAAAGCCCTGCAAAAAGGGCTGGTGCAGTTGACTGAAGAAGGCGCGACCCAGTTATTTAAGCCTTTAAAAAATAATGATCTTATTTTGGGGGCCGTCGGAGTTTTGCAGTTTGACGTGACCGAGTTCAGGCTTAAATCTGAATACAATGTCGAATGTGTTTATGATGCAATACCCATATCTGCGGTGCGCTGGGTAAGTTCTGATAAACCCGGTAAATTGGAAGAATTCAGACACAAGGCCTTTGATAATCTTGCCGAAGACGGCGGCGGTTATTTGGTCTATGTCGCCAACAGTCGTGTCAACTTGCAACTCACCGAAGAGCGCTGGCCGGATATTAAATTCAGTGCCACACGCGAATTGTAGCCGTCGCTAAAGCTTAACGACTTCCAAACTTGCGTTTGTGAGTCGTTTTCTGGCTAAACTTAAAATCCCTCCTGATGAGCGCCTTTATGGGGTGCTTAACTAATCTCACCAATTAAATAACAGTTTAAAGCGCTGTTCATTGCCAAAGAAGTAACTGATTTTTTGCAATATTCAGTTTATAAAATAAATTGATTGCATAATCTTAGAAAACGCAGTTAAAACAGGTTGGAGTGGGCCATGCCCTCGATTAAACTGTTCGCGGGCATGGCCAAATGCCTCACCCAAATGATGAGCAGCTTCGAATCTGAAGGAATCAGAGGCCTATAGGTTCTAAGAAAAACATAAACGGTCAACTGTGTTTTCTAGGATAATCGTTTGACTGACATAAGTGACAGTCAGATGACAAACTTGCCAAATATGACAAATATAGAGTTTAAATTGACATTTCAAAACAAGTTTTGCGATTACGATTTTTTGCTCTGAACAGTATTCACAGGAAAATAAAACTCCTTCCATAGCGCGCTTTTACAATGAATATTTGAAAAGCAGCACATTAAAAATCACTCCATATTACTCTCCAAAAAAGATAGTGGCATATATCGTGCTTATAGTCAGTATTGGAAAATGCTTTATTTTTAGTATCTGCAGTTTTTATATTAAAAAAAATTAGCGTTTAATTTCCAGGATAAAGGTCAGGCAAAAAATGCCTATTGATATGCGCGTTAATCGAATGATTGATGAGTAATTTAAATCAATGGAAAGTTATGCTTGACTTCTAAATTGGAAAACATGGAAAAACGGAGTTTATTGTGGGCAATAGAGTGCATTTTGGTATTAACGTTCTTTAATACGAGGGTGTCGCGTCGGCTAATCAGATGTTTAAAAGCATTGGCAATTTTTATTGTTGATTTTTCGGAGGAATTTGGAAAAGGTCCCCATCAAAATATTGAAGTTGGAATGATGAACTTCAACTTTACTCGTGACACACAGAGGTAAGTGTTCATGATTTAAGGAGGATAAAAACCAAACTTATTGTGAGATAAGGATGGAATACTACAGGGCTTTTGTTAAGAAACCGAGTGGCCACATTTGCAGTTTTATAAAAAGTTGGCTGGGTTGTAGTTAATCAAACTTTAGATTTTTAACTTGAGTGATTATTATGAATCATAAAAAATTTTTAATGGCATTGGCTTTTGTAGTCAATGCGGGAGTCGGTAGTACAGCCAATGCAGAGTTGTTGGTTCGTGGCGATGATTTTTTGTACGATGATGTTCTTGACATTACTTGGTTACGGGACGCCAACTATGCGGCCACTCTGGGTTATGTGCCGCCCAATATTCAACAGGTAGACAGCGGTGCTCCTGCAGGAGCGATGAGCTGGGATAATGCGAACGCCTGGGCAGCGGAACTAAGCTATCAAGGGATTACCGGCTGGCGCTTGGCAACCACCATGCCGATTAATGTGGATCTTTCAGTTACAAGTTCTGGATCGATTACTCCGCAAGATTATCTAATGAGTTATTCTTTTGATGGCACGACTGATAAAGGTCAGCGTATTACAAGTAGCAACTCTGAACTGGCCTATATGTTTAACGTTAATTTGGGAGGATTAACGAGTACAGGCTTTGCTAATTTGGCTAATTTCAATTTGATTCAAAATCTGCAATACACTAAGGACGTTAATCCTTTAACCCCTTTCGGTTACTGGTCGAGCACTATACATCCAACTAATGATCAACAGGCATTTGAGTTCTCTACCAGTCGTCCAGCGACTCAAAGTACACTCCTTAATGATATTCAACTCTATGCCTGGGCTGTTCATGATGGCGATATTGCCCCAATTCCTACAGTTCCTCTGCCTGCAGCGGCCTGGTTGTTTTTGGCCGGCTTTATGGGAATACTTTATAGTGTTAAGCCAAAAGGGCTTGCCCTTGGTTATGAATGTTAAGTCTTGGGTTGAATTGTGAACTGGGCAGCTATGGCTAGTTGCGCAGTAACGGTGCTATAACCAGGGACATTAAATAGCCCTCCCCGCATAAAAAATGGAACACGGACGTCAAAATCGGGCGCCTTTAGGCGCTATACATTCTTAATCCCTCCGATCCGCGTCATCTGTGTTCTATTAACTGTTGCCGATTTTGGATAGTAAGATTCTTCATTCTGGTCAGGCAGCACTAAGCTTTATCATCAAACAGTGGTTTGCCGGCACTATGATGGGTTGGTTGCGTTTTATGCGCGCCATCATAAGCATCCAAATGCCCGGTTTTTAATCCCGATTCTTCCAGTTGATTTTTCAGGTACTCAAGGTTGTGTTTGATAAGTTCGGTGGTTTGAATACTTTGGCTTTTAAAAAAAGTATTGATCACTTCATTTCTATAAGAAACCAGACAATGAATCGTGCCCAGTTCAGGCGGGGTAATGGTGATATTTACCGACCAGTCCTGACTGCCGGCTTGTTGCTGTTTTTCCTTGTCCCGCTGTACTTCAATCCTGACTGACTCTGCCTGTTGCCTGTTTACAAAAGGAATGTCGATCACCCAGAGTTGTTTTTGGTTATCGTCCTTGGGTAACGACAGCAATTGATCCAGAACTATCTTGGCAACCGTGTTTTCAGATTTATTTTGCAGGTTTTTAAGTAAATCAAGATCGACTTGATTTGGGAGTTGCTCGTTTTGGGTGCCGAGTTCTTGTTTCAATGCGCCAATAAACTTTAGTAAATTAGCTTTAAAGTCTTCAGCGCCTAATGTGTCTGCTTTAGTTGTTGTTTGGGTATCAATACTTAACTTGAGTGCTGCTAATTCAAGGTCGGAAAGCGGCTTTAAAGGAATGGGCGGACTGTTAAGCAAGGGTTGTTTTTGCGTCAGGTTCTGTAATATCTCAGAGGCGATACGTTGTAAGGAGAGCGGCAGGCTTTCGTTTTTGATCAGCAAGGGTAAGGCTTTGATTAATTCAGCTTGTGCGGGTAATTTGGCTTCAAGAAACAGTCCTGAATTGACCAGCGCCTGTTTCAGTCCCTGACTGCTGATTAATTGTTCTTTGGGCGGCAGGTTCTGGATGATTTGTGTGGCAATGTCCTTGAGGGACTGGGGAATAGTTTGATTGTTCATTAACTGTGGCAAATCTTTTATTAATTGATTTAAAAAAATCTGCGCGTCTGCATGGCGCGGTAAAAACTGTTTTACAAACTCGGCTATTTTGACTTCTGAAACAGCAGGGCTTGGGGTAATGATTTTAAACTCAGGCGTGGCTCCGGTTTTGGTTACTTCAAGGCTCAGGCTTTGACCAATTTTTAAATCCGCTGGCGCGTTAGTCAATTGAGAGCGCTCAAGAGTGATTAGCCCTGTTTGTTTATTGCCGATGTCTGTAGTTGCTGTTGTGGTAGAGTTGGTATTAAGTTGTAGCTGGATTTTATTGCCGCTAATGTTGATTATTTTCGCCTCCAGGGTTTGATTAGTCTGTGTTGCTGGAGTTAAGCTGCTGGAAATTTCCTTGCCGGTTGCTATCTTGGTGGCGTCTGTTGTAGATGGTTGGTTTAAACCACTGGTGTTTCCACTATCGCTAGTTGTTGAAAGTAACTTTAAGCGTAAATCCATTGCCTGGGCTTTTAGCTCGGGTAAGGGGGCGATAATTTTAAATTCTATGACTGGAGCGATTTGGGTAACCTGGAGTTTTAATGCCTGCCCTGGGCTTAAGGTTACAGGCTGATTACTTTGTACACTTAGCTCTGTATTGCCCAAACTTAAGGTAATGGCATTTTTGGCGGCAGTAATATCGGCGCTGATTGTTTTTACGTCCAGTTGTTGCCCAACTTTCAGGTTTAAAGTGTTTTCTAAACTTCTGTTGGATGCTAACAGCGATTGGGTGTTTAGCAGCGAGTTAATATCCACTTAAGCCAGCATTTTACGAATATGTTCAATTTCATCCTTGGCAGCATCCAGTATATTAATGCTGTCGTCCGCATTTAAATGTCCGGCCAGTTTTTTATAAGCGGGCAGCGTATCTATTTTAGGGATTTTTTTGATATCAACTTTGCCGATAAAGCTGTGGAGTTGGGCGATCATGACAATGTCCGAATAACTGGAGGGATGTGGGGTGTTACGAAACCAGTTTTCGGCATTAATCACTACATCTTCAAAATCTTGAGGAAAATCCCAGCGACGAACGATTTGTACGCCTATGTCGGCACGCAAAAGTTTTACCGTTTCAACCAGGTCTTTGGGGTTGGCGATAATGTCAGGGTGATTATCGGCATAGGTCAGAATCGGCACGATACCGATATCATGAATCAAACCGGCCAGCATGGCTCGATCAGGATCAAAGCCGGGTACTTTATGCGCAAAGACCGCGCTGATGGAAGCAATGTAACTGCTGTGCGCCCAGAGTTCAGCCATTTTTTGACGTATGACCGGGGACTTTGCGTTAAAAACCGATTTCATTGCAAAAGAGGTAATAATATCTTGCGCGGACTTAAGACCAAGCCGGGTTAACGCTTCCGGGCAGCTTTCAATTTTTTTTCGGCCCATATAAAAAGGGCTGTTGGCGATTTGAATCAGGCGGGCGGTGATTGAAGGATCAATTTGCACTACGCGTGCGATTGTTGAGATACTGGAATTATCGTCATTAATGGCGCGACGGATTTTAAAAGACACATCCGGGATAGTCGGCAAGACCAGGTCATCGGTTTGCATATGCCGATAACAGTCCATTAAAAGTTTATTTTTAGCCAGACTTGCGGCGCTATTGGTAAGATTGTTGTTGGTTTGGTTCATGGTTTGTTTATTTAATATTCAAACAAGCAGACAAAGTTTAGTTTAAAATCTGTGGCCTCGTCGAACTGTATTGCATCCATCATACTTTACCCAGCAATGAAAACAACGCCTTCTGAAGTTTTAACAATTTTATCAACCATTCGTGACTATATTCGCTGGGCCGCCAGTCGATTTGCCGAGGCCGAAGTGAGCTTTGGTCATGGTACAACCACTGCCCTGGACGAAGCCGCGGCATTGGTTCTTCATACGCTTCATCAACCTTATAATCTGTCGGATAGCTATCTGCAAAGCAATTTAACGTTAAAAGAGCGGCAGGCTGTCATTGACGTGATCGACAGACGAATCAATGAACGTATACCGGCTGCTTATTTAACCCACGAAGCCATTTTTGCGGGTCTGTCTTTTTACGTTGATGAGCGGGTTTTGGTGCCAAGATCACCGATTGCCGAGTTAATCGAGCAACGTTTTACGCCGTGGGTGGAGGAAGAGCGCGTCGAACGTATTCTGGATTTGTGTACCGGCAGTGCCTGCATAGCCATAGCTTGCGCTTATGCTTTTGCTGACGCTTATGTTGATGCTGTCGATTTATCAATCGATGCGCTGGCTGTCGCTGAACGTAATGTTGCCAAACATCAATTAAACGATGTGGTGACGCTTTACCAGTCAGATTTGTTTAAAGAATTGCCGTCAGCACGTTATGACATTATCGTCAGCAGTCCTCCCTATGTCAGTCTGGACGAATGGGCGCAATTACCTGCAGAATTTCGCGCCGAACCGGCCATGGGCTTTAAAGGCGGAGCTACAGGATTGGATTTGGTGTTGCGTATTTTGGTTGACGCGAATCGATATCTGACCCATCAGGGGATTTTGATTGTGGAAGTAGGTAGCAGCGCAGAAACGTTGCAAAGTACTTTTCCCGATGTACCTTTTTTCTGGCTGAATTTCGAACGGGGTGGCGATGGTGTGTTCTTGCTGACCGCAGAACAGGTCGCGCACTATAACGAATTATTTTTAAAGGCTTTAGCTTAATTATGTCTGGAAACTCAATAGGAAAATTATTCACCGTCACCTCCTTTGGTGAAAGTCACGGCCCGGCCATAGGTTGTATCGTTGATGGCTGTCCTCCGGGTCTGGCCTTGACGGAAGCCGATTTGCAGGAAGACCTTGATCGCCGTAAGCCCGGTACATCCCGGCATACCACGCAACGGCGGGAAGCCGATGAAGTCAGAATTTTATCGGGGGTTTTTGAAGGTAAAACTACCGGAACCTCGATTGGTTTGTTAATCGAAAATACCGATCAGCGCTCCAAAGATTATTCCAAAATTGCCGATACCTTCAGGCCCGGCCATGCCGATTATACCTATCAGCAAAAATACGGTTTCAGGGATTATCGGGGCGGCGGGCGCTCATCGGCGCGTGAAACGGCGATGAGGGTTGCAGCTGGCGGCATCGCCAAAAAGTATCTTAAGGAACAGGCGGGCATAGAAATACGCGGATATTTATCGCAGTTGGGGCCGATCAAAATTGAAAAAGTCGATTGGTCGATTATAGATAGCAATCCTTTTTTCTGTCCGGATGCTGATAAAATTGCTGAGATGGAAGCTTATATGGATGCGTTGCGCAAGGAAGGCGAATCCATCGGTGCGCGAATAGAAGTTGTTGCAACCCTGGTTCCACCGGGTTTGGGCGAACCTGTTTTTGATCGGCTGGATGCGGATTTGGCTCATGCGCTGATGAGCATTAATGCGGTAAAAGGCGTGGAAATCGGTGACGGTTTTGCTTGCGTGGACAGTAAAGGTACGCAGTTTCGCGATGAAATGACACCTGAGGGTTTTTTAAGTAACCATGCGGGCGGTATTTTGGGCGGGATTTCCAGCGGTCAAACCATCACTGCCAGTATTGCCTTAAAACCGACGTCAAGTTTACGGCTCCCAGGTAGAAGCATTAATCAGCAA
>CAIKYI010000685.1 GCA_903831545.1 uncultured Methylobacter sp.
AATTTGAATGCAAGTAGAAGAAATTTTAAAAATTGTCCAGGATGTTTTGGACGAACGCAAAGGGCAAAATATAACAACACTCGATGTTCGGGGTAAAACCAGCTTTACCGATTACATGGTTGTAGTAACAGGTACTTCAGACCGTCATCTGCGCTCTTTATGTGATTATGTTGCAGAAAAACTAAAAGAAAGCGGTATCAGACCTTTAGGTATTGAAGGCGATCTGGGTTCAGACTGGGTATTGCTGGATTTGGGGGATGTGATTGTCCATGCAATGAACGCTCAGGCGCGTGGCTTTTATCAGCTTGAAAAGTTATGGACAGTTGATGAGTCCAAACAAAACGAGCCGACGGCTTCATTGGGTTAGACCTCGTCTGACGCTGGACGGGGGGTATTTCGTCCAGCGCATAAGCTAAAGGGTAGTGACTAAACTATTCTCCTTGAGCTGAAAAATCGCTTCCTACCTACCATCGGCCTTCGCTATTGGCAGCGTAAAATAAAAAGTACTGCCCATGCCAAATTTACTCTTGAAATGCAATGACCCATTATGGGCTTCGATAAGCGAGCGACTAATCGACAAGCCCATGCCCATGCCATCAATTTTGGTAGTGTGAAAAGGCATCAATATTTTTTGTTGCTGGTCTTCGTCAATTCCCGAACCATTGTCTTTTATCCGGACCTGAATTTCATTGTCGGGCGTTAAGTGAGTTTGGATGGTTAGCTGACCTTGTCTTTTTTCAGTCGTACCAAGTATGGCATCAATGCCGTTGCGGATAAGATTAATCAAGACTTGCTCAACTTGAATATGATCAACATGGACAGGCGGCAGGTTTGTTTCCAGATCCAGCGTTAACGATATGTTATTTAGATGTAGTGAATCAGCACATAGCTTGGTGCTTTCATTAATCAAGGTATTTATGTCATTGAGAGATAGTTTTTGTGCCTTGGATTTGCAAAAGCTTTTCATGCGATTAATGATCTGTCCTGCCCGTAACGCTTGTTCCTGGGTTTTGGTAGCGACTTCGGCGAGCTTTGCCAGATCAGGCGTTTCTTTTTTTGCCAGATTTAAACTGACTTGTGCATAAGTGGCAATTGCCGTTAGTGGTTGGTTGACTTCATGGGCTATGCCCGACGCCATTTCTCCCATTAAACCAAGGCGGGTGACATGAGCGAGTTGATCCAAATGTTCTTTGTCTTTTTGCTCCCGATATTTGCGTTCCGTAATATCGGTGTGCGTGCCAATGATGCGTAAGGGTGTGCCATCATCGCTGTAGCTGACCACTATGCCTCGGGCAAGTATCCATTTGTAACTGTCATCCTTGCAGCGTAAGCGGTATTCAGTTTGAAAACTGCTGGAAGCTCCTTTCAGGTAAGCTTCCATTGTATTGTTGTAGGTTGATTGATCATCGGGATGGATAAGCGGTATCCAGTTATGCTCACTTTGCAGATTGTCGAATTCGGTGTATCCCAGTAGTTTATTCCAGCAGCTGGCGTACAGCATTTCGTTGGTTTGCAAATTTTGATCCCACAAGCCATCACCAGCGCCTTCGATGGCAAACTTCCAGCGAAATTGGCTATCTTTCAAATCGATATCTAATTGCTTGCGTTCGGAGATGTCAGTTATGAAGCCATTCCAGAGCGTTGTATCCTTAGCCTCTCTTTGTGGTAGTCCATTACCGAACAGCCATTTTATCGATCCATCATCAAATTTTAAGCGGAATTCATGTTGCCACAGCGTCAAGTCTCGGGCTGATTCCTTAATCGATAGATATAATCCATCGTAATCGTCGGGGTGGCACAGGGCAAAAAGTTTACTAGGGTCAGTCAGAACATCATCTGGATTGATTCCAAAAATATCAAACAATGCCGCGCTGGCATAAGGCACGCTGCAACTACCATCCGGGTGTAAGCGAGATTGATAGATGACGCCAGGCAAGGCACTGGAAATATTTAGAATACGTGATTGCAATTCTGTATCGGATTTTTGTTTCAGTTTGCGTTCTTCAGAAATAATGTCCCGAAGAAAAGTCAGCGATTTTTCTTGAATTTGTTGCATTTCATTGCGATCAGCATCAGAAACGCTTAATACATTCAAAGCGCGAATGATTTCCTCTTGCTTAAGAATGCTGGTGTCAATAACCGTGATTCTTAACATTGAGTCTATGGACAGGCAACTTAATTGTACTGGGATTGCGTTATTATTGGCGTCTTTCAGGGACAACTCGATGGTCAAACGCTGGTTACGCTTCATGATATTAGCGAAAAACAGATACCAGCGGTCACCGTCGTGAGGAGAAATTAAAGCTGCAAAACGCTGCGATATTAGTTTGCTGCGATCAACCCCAAGGAATTCAGAGGCCGTCAGGTTACTTTCCGTGATCAGTCCCCTGCGGGAGAGTAGAATAAATCCCACCGGTGAAAAGTCATAAAGTTGACTATAACGGTCACGTGATTCTTCCAGAATCCTATGGGTGCGCAGCAGTTCCTCGTTCTGCATTTCCAGTTCAATTTGGTAGACGCGAAGTTCATGGAGAAGTTCATCAGCTGAACGACCGGTCTCAGTATCTCTTCCGTTATCAACAGATAATTGACTCTCTGCGACTGCCCTTAATGCATACAAATCAATTGAGTTCATCAGTGTACGAAACCCTTGGTATTTTTTGCAATTTTATGGAGCTACAATATACCATTATTTTAATTATGTAATATTTATATTTTGTCTGGAGTCAATTCTGCAATTTAAGCAAAGGAATGTAAATGTTTCAGGTGGGCTTGCTTTGGAGATATAGATTCCAAGGTTGATAAAGTGACATACAAAGCTATGTAGTGATTGAGTTGTGAGGGCGGGTTCATTGCCCTTTGAACAAGCATAGTACAATACAGCGGGAGTGCAGCAGCTTTAGCCGATTTACAGAGTAACAAGTGAGTGGGAAATTTTTTTGATAGTCAATGGGGCTTGCCTGTTTGAAAAACTTATGCTCGGGCAGTTGCTTAAAGCATAGATATCTACACAACTCGTCATCC
>CAIKYI010000686.1 GCA_903831545.1 uncultured Methylobacter sp.
CGAGTCCACTCTAGGGTTGCATACGGTAGCCAACGTAAGTCAAAACTGAATGTCTTATCCAAATATTGCTCATGTACTGAGCCATCGAAGAAATAGATATCATCAAAGACAACTGGATTCCAGAAAAATTGCCCATAGAGCAATGTAACTGGCAAACATAAAACGAATAAAGAAATAACGTTTCTCATAGTGTTACCTTGTCACATTCCGGCGTATTTGCTAGCACTCGCCTATTAAAAAACATTAATTGTAAGAGTCCAACGTAGTTATGCCCACCTAAAACCAAATTGCATAAAAAAAACCGCCTCTAGGTTCCCCTTGGGCGGTTTCTTAACCATTATTCAACAGTAAATTATGGGTTGCAGGCAACTTGCAACCCAACCAACCGGAGCTTGGCACTCTTGAATTAATACAAAAAACCACCCAACCCCACTAAGGATTGGATGGTTTTTTGTTAGAGCCATTAGATAATATTTGATTAATATAAGTGATTTATAAAATTATTTGCACAAAATTGGTACGGTTCCTTGTGCTGTTAAGCAGCCACTTCCAGTTTTAGCCCAATTAATAACAGATACGTTAACACTGGGTGTCAAAACAAGAGTTGATGCTGCAAAAGGAGCATTTGGTGTTAACGTAATCACACCATTTGTAACACCTACTGATGCTACATAAGTCGTTGCTGTGGTTGCAGGAACACCATTAGATCCAGCATTACAACCAGTCAACATACCCAAATCTTGCATACAAGCTGAAACAGCCGTTTGATAAGATTCACCAACTGACGTTACTTCAGCAAACTTTGCCTTGAGCGTATAATCCTGATAAGCAGGAATCGCAATCGACGCCAGAATACCAATAATCGCCACAACGATCATTAATTCGATTAAGGTGAAACCTTGTTGTGTTTTTTTCATAGATAATGTGTTCATGATTTAATCCTCTTTGGGTGAAAAACAAACTTCACTAAGATACAAGCATAAGTTATGCCAACCTATTCGGCATATTGTCATGACCATTACTGGATATGATTAAATGCACGGGAATTGCTTTAACTTTAACCCATATACTTTGTGTAGGGCTTACCGCTCGTGCCATCTAATCTTGTAGGTCGGGTTAGTGCAGCGTAACCCGACCTACAATTTAACCTTCCATATGCCCCCCATAAAAAGCTTGTCTCAATCCGATTGCCTGCAAAAAACCTGTGCCATGCTAAAATGCCTCTCAAAACACCTTGCCAAACACATTGCACTGACTTCAAACCTAAGGATGTAAATGCAACACATCAGTCTTCAAGCCACTACCACATTAACACAATGGAGCGTACGGACGATTCGACGCCGCATCGCCGACGGCACTTTGCAATGCGCTACCGATGAACAGGCATATTACAAAACCATGGTTTGTTTCGATTCTATAAAAGATGACCTATGCATTGCTCTTACACCCAAAGATATTCAGCTTATCGAAGTAGCCGATGCCGGAGATTCAAACGCACAAATTGATCTGGCTTTGCTTTTTTTGGAACAAAATAAAACGAAAAGTGCTATTTATTGGCTGGAGTTGGCGGCCAAACAACAAGTTGCTGATGCCATGCAGTTACTGGGACGTTGTTATCTGGAAGGCAGCGGATTAGTTAAAGACGAAAATATTGCACTTATGTGGATAGCCAAAGCGGCATCGCTGGGTCATTCGATAGCGATGGAGCAAATTCAGTCGATACGCCTAAGTTGAAATCAAAAAAATTGAACCTCCTTAGTCCTAAGAGTAGGTAGTTAGCCCACGAAGACATAAAGAAAAGTAAAGATCTTCGTGCCTTCGGGGAGATACATCATTTAACTTACTTCAACTTATCCTTAAGCATCTTATTCACTTCACCAGGATTGGCTTTACCCTGCATCTCTTTCATTACTTGCCCGACAAAAAAACCAAAGACTTTATCTTTACCGCTACGGTATTGCTCAACTTGATCCATATTGTCGGCAATGATTTTATCAATAATGGTTTCAATCGCGCCGGTATCGGTGATTTGCTTCAGGCCTTTTGCTTCGATAATCTCATCCGCAGACCCTTTGCCATGCCAGAGCTCTTCAAAAACCTGTTTGGCTATTTTGCCGGAAATAGTATCGTCGCTGATACGCTTTAACAAACCTGCCAGACGCTCGTGACTAACCGGCGACTCCGTGATTTCCAAATCAGCTTTGTTAAGCGCTGCTAAAAGATCGCCGGTCACCCAATTGGCGCAGACTTTTGCTGCACAAGCCGATTCTTTTACCACGATTTCAAAATAATCGGCCAACGCTCTGGAAGACGTCAGTTGAAGGGCGCTTTCTTCATCCAAAGCATAGTCTTCTTTAAATCGCTGCTTTTTAGCTTGCGGCAATTCAGGTAATTCAGCTTTAATTTGCGCTTTAAAATCTTCGTCTATCAGCACTGGCAACAGATCTGGATCTGGGAAATACCGGTAATCATTGGCTTCTTCCTTGCTGCGCATGGAACGGGTTTCATCCTTGACCGAATCATACAAACGTGTTTCCTGAACAACTTTACCACCATTTTCTATCAGTTCTATTTGCC
>CAIKYI010000687.1 GCA_903831545.1 uncultured Methylobacter sp.
AGCCCTTGCCGTTTTCGCCCAGATAGATAGAAATTGACCCTGCGCCACTATCGGTAGTCGCAGTTCCAATAACAAAAAAACCATCCTGCGCCAATCTTTCAGCGATTGCCCGACCGATGCCGCGACTGGCGCCTGTCACTAAAGCAACCTGTTTAATCGATACGTTCTCAACCATGAAGTTGCTCCAATGCTAAGTTTAAAGATTCCGGGTCATAAATAGACAACTGCGCAGCATCCTTGGCGATACGTTTATTCAAACCGATTAATACCTTGCCAGGACCACATTCCACAAAACAGGAAACGCCCTGATCATGCATGAATTTGATACTGTCAGCCCAACGCACCGGTTTATAGAGCTGCTCTTTCAAAGCGTTACGAATAACTTCGGGAGCGCTATGCGAGGCTACATCTGCATTATGGATTAACGTCATTTTTGGCGTATCCATAGCTGTATTTTGTAAATACTCATCTAGCTTTTGAGCGGCAGATTCCATTAAGGCACAATGTGAAGGGACGCTAACCGGCAACATGACCGCCCGCTTGGCACCGGCTGCTTTTGCGCCAATAATGGCTCGCTCAACCGCAGCAACATGCCCTGCAATTACCACCTGCCCCGGCGAATTGAAATTGACCGCAGAAACTATTTCATTTTCGGCTGCATCAACACAAACCTTAAAAACATGATGATCCTCAAGCCCAAGAATTGCCGCCATTGCGCCGATACCAGGCGGCACCGCTTCTTGCATTAAACGACCTCTTGCTGCAACCAGTTTTATCCCGTCTTCAAAAGATATTGCTTCCGAGCAAACCAGGGCGGTATATTCACCTAAACTATGCCCAGCCATCCACGATGGGCGAACTTTACTGTGCTTACACCATACCTCCCAAACGGCAAAACCCGCGGCCAACATTGCCGGCTGAGTGTTATGGGTTTGATTCAGTTCTTCCTCGGAGCCTTCTGAAACAAGCGCCCATAAGTCTTTCCCCAGCGCATCAGAGGCTCGCTCAAAGACATGCCTTACCTCTGGATAGCTCTCCGCCAAATCCTTCAACATACCAATAGATTGGGAACCCTGACCGGGAAAAACAAAAGCTAAATTATAAATTTGGTTATTCATGTTAATCCGCTTTTAGTATTTTATTAATGCAGAACCCCAGGTGAATCCTGCTCCAAACGCCTCAAGTAAAACGACTTGTCCTCGCTGAATTCGACCATCCCTGACACCTTCATTGAGAGCAAGCAACACCGATGCCGATGAGGTATTACCTTGATTCTCAAGCGTTAAAATAACATTATCCATGGACATTTTTAATTTTTTGGCTGTTGCCGCAATAATCCGCGTATTTGCCTGATGAGGAACCAACCAGTCAATGCCAGATTGTTGCATGTTATTTGCTTCAAGTGTTTCATCAACGATGCGCCCCAAAGTATTAACTGCAACCTTAAAAACCTCATTGCCACGCATACTAATGAAACCCGCCTCATCTTTATTTGCCTCGGTGGCTACCTGAGGATTTGGACAATACAACAACTCTTCATATTGACCATCAGAATGAATATGTGTCGACAAGATACCCGCTTCATCGGAAGCAGCAAGTAATAAGGCTCCCGCACCGTCACCAAACAAAATACAGGTTCCCCGGTCTGTCCAGTCAACTATGCGCGAACAGAGTTCGGACCCCACCACTAAAACTTTGCTCGCAGCACCGGTTTTAATATATTGATCAGCAATACTTAATGCAAAGATTGAGCCCGAACAGGCGGCTTGTACATCAAAGGCAACACAGTTTTTAATACCCAGACGCTGCTGCAACAAACAACCGGTACTGGGATAAACACGATCAGGCGTACCAGTCGCAACAATAATTAAGTCAATTTCTTCAGCATCACAGCCAGCAGCTTCAATTGCCTGTCTTGCCGCAATTTCAGCCATACTTGAAGCTGTTTCGTGAGGCCCCGCAATACGGCGATTTTTAATACCGGTACGCTCAAAAATCCAGCTATCGGAGGTATCGACAAGTTGTGATATTTGCTCATTGCTGCGAATCTCTTCCGGCAAATAACCTCCGGTACCGATTACTCTTGAATAGCGAGTCATGCGCTCTCTCTTTGCGCCAAAGTCTTTTCAACTTGTTCGCTTATTTTTCTGATAACATCTTTTTTCACTTCAATTTCAGCAAGATGAACCGCAGTTTTAAACGCCAGCACATCTGCGCCGCCATGACTTTTAATAACCAGCCCACGCAAGCCTAAAAAGCTTGCGCCATTGTATAAGCGTGGATCAATGCGTTTTTTAAATGATTTAAGTACCGGATAAGCCAGTAATCCCGCCAATTTGGTGAACACATTTTTGCCAAATGCTTCTCTTAACGCACTGCCGATCATTTTAGCTGCACCTTCGATGGATTTAAGCGCAACATTTCCGACAAAACCATCAGCAACAATGAGGTCAACTTTAACATGACCTGCGTTTAACGAATCGCCTTCGACATAACCAATGTAGTTTAACGATGAGTTTTCCAGTAATTTTGCAGCCGATTTGACCTGCTCATTACCTTTCATATCCTCTTCACCAATATTTAACAAACCTACCCGAGGATTATCAATATTTTCAACGGCTTTTACCAGTTCCGCACCCATTACGGCAAATTGAAAAAGATGCTCGGCGGTGCAATCGACGTTTGCCCCAAGATCAAGAACATGGGTATGACCATTAATTGAAGGTAATGTAGAAATAATCGCCGGACGATCAATGCCGGGGATCATTTTTAGCACAAAACGGGCTGTAGCCATTAAAGCGCCGGTATTTCCAGCGCTAACACAGGCATCAGCCCGACCGTCATGAACCAGGTTGATAGCAACCCGCATGGACGAATCTTTTTTGTTTTTGAGCGCCTTGGATGGGGATTCATCCATTTCGACGCATTGCGATGCGTGCAAAATGCTGAGTCGGTCTGGATAGTCAAGGAACGCCTTAGCCAACTTCGGCTTAAGGATAGCTTCATCGCCCACTAAAATCAGTTTTAAGTCTGGATTGTTCTTTAAACAATCCAATGACGCAGGAATGGTGACTTCAGGGCCAAAATCTCCGCCCATTGCATCAATCGAAATTGTTAGACTCACGCTTAAGGATGATCCCGGAATTATTATAAAAAAGCCGAATCTGATCTAATCAGCTTCGGCATATCATCATGCTAAAAATGCGAGTAGATATTATTCTTCTACGCCATTACTTACAATTTGACGACCCTTAAAAAAACCATCGGGTGTAACATGGTGACGAATATGCATTTCGCCAGTCAATGGATCTTGGGACAAGGTTCTAGCAGTTAATGAATCGTGTGAACGACGCTGACCACGTCTTGAACGGGTTAC
>CAIKYI010000688.1 GCA_903831545.1 uncultured Methylobacter sp.
AAAAGGTGAAAGGTTCAAGGTACAAAGTGAGTACTTTTAAACCTTGAACTTTGAAACCTTGCACCTAGATCATTGAACCTTCATTAAACATGACTACAGAAAAAATTTTCATCCCCTTAAATATTGCCATATTAGTCGTTTCTGACAGCCGCACCGATGCGGATGATGTTTCCGGAAAAACGTTGGTTGAGCGAGCTATTGATGCAGGCCATCACGTCCTTGAAAAAAAAATAGTAGCCGATGATATTTATCAAATCAGGGCGTCTGTTTCCAAGTGGATTGCCGACCACGAAGTTAATGTCATTATCACTACCGGCGGCACCGGCGTAACCGGCAGAGACGGCACCCCTGAAGCTGTTAAACCATTGCTGGACAAGGTGCTGGATGGTTTTGGCGAAACCTTCCGGATGCTATCCTATCAGGACATTAAAACCTCAACCATACAATCCAGGGCAATTGCCGGGGTTGCCAATGCGACTTATCTATTTTGCTTGCCCGGCTCCTCAGGAGCTTGTCGTACTGCCTGGGATGGCTTGATTAAAGAGCAACTTGATCACCGTACCCGCCCCTGTAATCTGGTGCAACTGATGCCCAGACTGATGGAAAAATAATGAACACGATTTTTTTATTGCTTGGCGCGATAAGTGCCATGATAGGTGTCGGCATGGGCGCATTTGGTGCTCATGGCCTAAAAACCATGATTAGCCCGGAATTGCTGACGGTCTATCAAACTGGCGTGACTTATCAAATGTGGCACGCCTTAGGCTTGATTGGCCTTGCCCTGATTCCAAGGCAAGCCACCAACTCCAAACTTTTAAGCTGGGCAGGATGGCTTATGTTTATTGGCATATTACTATTTTCTGGTAGCTTATATTTACTGGCTATTCTAAATCTTAAATGGCTTGGTATGATTACCCCCATTGGTGGCATTTGTTTTTTAACAGCCTGGCTATTAATTACGATATTTGCCGCCAACAATATCAGGAATTCTGATCACTACTGCAGGAATAAATAATGCGCGACCCTAATCCTCAAACGATTTATTTAAAAGACTACACCGTACCCGATTATCTGATTCACAGCGTCGCCTTAAATTTTACGCTGGATGATGAAAACACTCTGGTTAGTTCACGACTCACCTTAAGCCGTAATCCTGCCAGCAAGTCTCAGCTCAACTCATTAACCTTGGCTGGAGAGGGTCTGAAACTGATCCGCGTTAATCTTGATGATGGCCAAGACTTAAGCAAAGACGAATACCTGCAAACCAGCGATGCACTCATCATTAACCAGGTTCCGCAACAGCAACGTTTTATACTGACAATCGAAAACACCATCAACCCAAAATCCAACACCGCGCTGGAAGGTCTGTATCTGTCCAACGATATGCTTTGCACCCAATGCGAGGCCGAAGGCTTTAGAAAAATCACTTATTTTCTGGATCGCCCAGATGTAATGAGCCTCTTTACCACAACCCTGACCGGTGACAAAAACCGCTATCCGGTTTTATTATCCAACGGTAACAAAATCGCTGCAGGAGAACTGCCGGATAATCGCCACTGGGTAACCTGGGAAGACCCCTTTTACAAACCCTGCTATTTGTTTGCACTGGTTGCAGGCCAACTTGAATGTGTAGCAGACCGCTTTACCACTCATTCCGGTCGAGAAATAGATCTGCAAATCTTTGTCGAAAAACACGATATGGACAAATGTGACCATGCCATGCAATCGCTTAAAAACTCCATGATCTGGGACGAACAAGTTTATGGGCGCGAGTACGATCTGGATTTATACATGATTGTTGCAGTCAGCCACTTTAATATGGGCGCCATGGAAAACAAAGGCCTTAACGTTTTTAATACCAAATTTGTACTGGCTCGCCCCGATACTGCGACAGACTCGGATTATGAGCATATCGAAGGCGTGATCGGCCATGAATATTTTCATAACTGGACCGGTAATCGAATTACTTGCCGGGACTGGTTTCAGCTCAGCCTTAAAGAAGGCTTTACGGTGTTCCGCGACCAGGAATTTACCGGTGACCGTACCTCAAAAGCGGTAAAGCGCATTGAGGATGTCAACATGTTACGCACCCGTCAGTTTGCCGAAGATGCAGGCCCGTTGGCACATCCAATTCGGCCTGATGCCTATATGGAAATCAATAACTTTTACACCTTAACCGTGTATGAAAAAGGTGCCGAAGTTGTACGTATGATCCATACCTTGGTCGGTGCTGAAGGCTTCCGTAAAGGCAGCGATTTATATTTTGAGCGCCATGACGGACAAGCCGTCACTTGTGATGATTTCGTCAACGCTATGGAAAGCGCCAATAACATTGATTTGACTCAATTCCGTCGCTGGTATGCTCAAGCTGGAACACCGGTTTTATCGGTTAAACAACACTATAATCAAGCTGCAAAAACACTGACTTTAATCCTGAGCCAAAGCTGCCCGCCAACACCGGGACAAGCGCTTAAAGAACCGTTGCATATTCCGGTAAGCTTGGGTTTGCTTTATAAAGACGGCTCAATCGCACCTTGCAAACTGCAAGCCGATGCGCCACATGGTGAATCTGAAAACGAGCACAAGCAAGTCATCTTGCAACTTACCCAGTCCGAACAATCCTTTGTCTTTGAAGATTTGGCAGAACAACCTGTCATTTCTATTCTTAGAGGATTTTCAGCGCCGGTTAAACTGGTAATGGAGCGCAGCCTTGATGAACTGGCATTTTTATTAAGCTATGACACCGACACCTTTAATCGTTGGGAAGCTGGCCAACAACTCGCAGGCCAAATTATTGCCGGTCTTATAGCCGATGTGCAAAATGGCAGGGAGATGCACGTCAACCCTATTATTATCAACGCTTTTAAACAGTTACTTGAACAACCCTGGGATGACTTATCATACTTTTCTTTATTATTAAGCCTGCCCTCAGAAACCTATATTGCCGAACAAATGCAAGTGGTCGATGTAGAAGCGATACACACCGCCCGTGAATTTATCATCTTGAGTTTGGCCGAACAGCTGCAATCTACGTTACAGGCTTTATACCTGGAAAATCATCGCGACGAATCTGGACAGCTTAGCTCCTCTGCCATAGGCCGCAGGCGAATTAAAAACACCTGCCTGGGCTACTTAAGCAAACTAGAAAATAAAGATATTCAGCAACTGTCACAACTACAATTTAACACCGCTAAAAACATGACCGACCAGATTGCGTCCTTGTCTGTTATTGTCAATAATCCGCATCCAGTCAGACAGCAGTGCCTGGCCGACTTTTATCATCAATGGCGAACCGAAGCACTGGTCATTGATAAATGGTTTGCCTTGCAAGCGTCAAGCAACGCCGAGGATACTTTTGAGACGGTTCAAATCTTAATGAACCACCCTGCATTTGACTTAAAAAATCCAAATCGTGTCCGGTCGTTAATTGGGGCTTTCAGCCAAGCGAATCCTCTACACTTTCATGCCAAAAATGGTCAAGGTTATAAATTTCTTGCTGATCAAATTATTGCCCTCAATACTTTAAACCCACAAGTTGCCTCGCGAATGGTTGGCGCCTTAACCTCCTGGCGCAGACATGATCAATCCAGACAGGCACTGATGAAGACCCAACTGGAACGCATTATGACAACGGAAGATATCTCTAAAGACGTTTATGAAGTGGCGAGCAAAAGTCTGAACTACCAAGCTTCTTGAGAGTCCTCGTGGCCATATTTGCCCGGAGCAAAGTATGCCAATAGGGTAATAATTCAATCGCCCTGATTTATTTGTGGGGTGAAGCAACTCACCCCACAAATGCTTTGTTTCAACCAAATCCTAAACATTGAATGTGGATATATTTAATTTTTAAAAATGAACAAACCAGTAAAAACCGTCTTGATTACCGGGGCTGCGAAACGCATAGGTGCTGCCTGTGCCAAATTGCTGCATGGCGAAGGCTATAATGTTTTCTTGCATTACCGCTCCTCTGCAGAAGAAGCACAGCATCTTTGTGCGCTACTTAATCTTCAACGCCCCAATTCTGCCCAGATCATGCAGGCCGATTTGTTAAATATGTCTGAATTGGAATCTCTTGCCCGAGAAGCTTGCCGAGCCTGGGGAACAATAGACGTGCTGGTGAATAACGCCTCTTCTTTTTATCCTACAGCCATGGCTGAAGTAAATGAAGCACAGTGGGATGAGTTACTAGGCAGTAATTTAAAAGCGCCATTTTTTTTGGCCAAAGCCTTGGCTAAGCCTTTAGCCAACAATCATGGCTGCGTAATAAATATTGTCGATATCCATGCCGAACGGGGACTGAGCGGCTATCCGGTTTACAGTATCGCAAAAGCCGGACTGGTAGCTATGACCAAAATTTTAGCCAAAGAACTGGGGCCGGCTGTCAGAGTCAATGGTGTAGCGCCTGGAGCGATAGTCTGGCCAGAGTATTTATCTGACCCGGCCAAAGAAGAGATTCTGCAACGAGTAATTTTAAAACGTAGTGGAGAGCCTGTTGATATTGCCAAGGCGGTACTTTTTTTAACTCAGAATGCAGATTATATAACCGGCCAAATACTGACCGTTGATGGGGGGCGTAGCTTATTCTGTTGAAGCCCAGGAAGGTCTGACCCGCTTTTGCTTGAGACCGGACTTGTCGAATTGCTCCCAAAGTTCGGCATAACTCAGATGGCTTACCGGGTGTTTCAATGCTGGGGCGCAGCTGGCCAAGGGTTCGAGCACAAAAGCGTAATGCTCAATTTCATCCCGGGGAATCTGCAACCTGCCATCGTTAACGATTAAATCGCCGTATAAAATCAGATCCAGATCCAAAGTACGCGAAGAAAACTTTTGGCTGTCCCGAGTCCTGCCATTATCCAGTTCGATTTGCCTGAGTTGCTTGGCTACCACTTTCACCTCCTGCTCAGAATCAAATCCAACCACAAGATTGTAAAAAACGTCGCCGGTAAAGCCCACCGGCTCAGATTCATAAATACTTGAAATCGTCAGTCTGCCAAAGGCCTGCTCAAGCGCATGAAGGCTCGCAGGAATATGCATATCCTTGTCAATATTGCTGCCTATGCTGATGTAACCTCTGGTCACGACGTCTTTTCTCCCCGCTCAATTACAATACCTACGTCACTCGCGCCTCGGATCGCGCCCTTCTTATTCAGGGTGATTTTGACCCAGGACACATTAAATTCGTTGCGTATAATATCCGATATTTCTGAGATTAATTTTTCAACAAGAAAAAACT
>CAIKYI010000689.1 GCA_903831545.1 uncultured Methylobacter sp.
ATGTCGATGGCGCTGCCCGACGGTGTAGATTTACAGGCATTTTCCAGCAGATTGATCAGCACCTGTTCGATCAGTACCGCATCAAGTCGCACCATACAAAGTCCATCAGGCAATTGGGTATTAACGCTACGACCTTTAAGCCGTTTGTGCATACGGGTCAAGGCACCTCCGATAATTTCATCGAGGGGATACCATTGCCGGTTTAGCGAGGCTTGCCCCCCATCTATGCGAGCCATGTCCAGAATATTATTGGCTAGATTTGACATGCGTAACGCTTCATCATAAATGGTGAGACTTAATTCCTGACGATCCATAGCGGTAAGCAGGTTATCTTCTTCCACCAAGGTACTGGCAGCTCCGACGATTGATGCTAAAGGTGTGCGTAAATCATGAGAAATGGCACTGAGCAAGGAGTTGCGTAGAGTTTCAGACTCAATGCGTAATTGCGTCTGTTGCGCCTCTTCGGCGAAACGCACCCGTTCAATGGTTTGAGTAATTTGACTAATAAAGGTATCAAATAACCGTCGCTGTTCAGGTAGAAAAACTCGTCGCAGGTTAGCGGCACGTAAAGCCAACACGCCGATAACGCCGCGAAAGCCTGACATGGGAAAAAACACCGCGCTGGCCCCGGGTAAGGTATCAGTACCTTGTCCTGCAATCTGAGCGTGATCGAAAACCCATTGCGCAACACCTAAATCACTTGCGCGCAGAGATTCCGGAACCGGCGGATCGGATGGATAAACTATGTGGCCGTCACCGACAGGAAACAACAAAACGCTGGTGCCGCCGAACTCATCTTGAATATGACGCGTGGCGATTCTGGCGGTTTCAGCTAGCGTACGACTAGTCGCCAGATCTTCACTCAGCGCATAAAGCACATTGGCACGGCGTTCACGATGGGAGGCAATCTTCGCCTGAGAGCGCATGTTGCTGGTCAGTTGACTGATGATCAAGCCCACCAGTAGCATAATAACGAAGGTCACTAAATACTGGGCATCCTCGACTGCAAAGGTATGAATCGGATTTATAAAGAAAAAATCAAATGCAGCAACGCTCAACACCGAGGTCAGAATAGAAGCCTCACGACCAAAGCGGGCCGCCATAAAAACCACGCCCAGCAAATAAACCATGACCAGGTTAGCGGGTTCGAATTTTCCGGACATTAACCAGGCAAGTAAACTCGTGCCTCCGGTCATAACCAGCGCCCAGCCCCAATTTAACCAGCGCCGCTTAGCTCGACCCCACGGATAACCAGGGCGTAAACCTTTTAACATCGATATGGATTTAGGCGTTTTTTGCTCGGAGACATCTTCGCCACGTGGACTTCCCAGTAAATAGACGTTGATGTTGTGCGCTTCGGTGATCAGGGTATCGACAACCGAGCCCAGCAGCCAACGCTGCCAACCCCGGCGACTGGGTTTACCCAACACAATTTTGGTAACGTTACGACTTTTGGCCAAACTCAGGATTTCGTTGCTCATATTGGGCCCTGACAAGGTTACCGTTTCTGCGCCCAACTGTTCGGCAAAACGCAATACGCGCAAAACTTCATCGCGACGTTTCGCAGGTAGCCGTTGCAGCTCCGGTGTCTCCACGTAAGCCACAATCCATTGTGCATGAAGGCTGGTAGCGAGTCGCTTGGCGGCACGTATCAGTCGCTCGGCGATAAGGTTGGGGCCTATGCAAACCAATATTCTGTCACCGACCGGCCATACATCGTGTATCGCGTGATCGTCTCGGTAGTCTTGCATTTGCGCATCAACCCGATCTGCGGTGAGGCGTAAAGATAACTCACGCAAGGCAATGAGATTACCTTTGCGGAAGAAATTGCCCATCGCCCGTTCCGCTTGTTGAGGCACATAAACTTTGCCTTCCTTGAGCCGCAGTAATAATTCATCGGGCGGTAAATCAATCAATTCGACTTCATCTGCCAGCTCGAATACCGTATCCGGCACCGTTTCTTTAACTTGCACCCCGGTTACCTGGTTTACATCATCATTGAGGCTTTCTAAATGCTGGACATTGAGCGTGCTATAAACATCAATGCCGGCAGCCAGCAATTCCTCTACATCCTGCCAGCGCTTGGGATGACGACAACCGACGGCGTTGCTATGCGCCAACTCGTCGACTAAAACCAGGGTCGGGTGGCGTTTCAAGGTGCCATCCAGATCAAATTCACGTTGCACCGTATTTCGATGCTTAACCAGCTTCTGTGACAACACATCCAGGCCTTGCAATACGGCGATGGTTTCTTGTCGCTCATGGGTTTCCACAAGTCCAACCAGCACATCGACACCTTCAGCCCGTTTAGCTTGAGCTGCCAAAAGCATCGCGTAGGTTTTTCCAACACCGGCTGCGGCACCGAAAAAAATCTTCAGTTGTCCGCGTCGCTTTTGGTTTTCCTCGCGCTCTACACGAGCGAGCAGTGCATCAGGGTCTGGTCGTATGTCGCTCATGGCTGAGTCCGGTTATTGGGAGTCATTATTTAAGGTGCTGATATCCAACGCCAGATTTAATTTAAGCACATTAACGCGTGACTCACCCAAAACTCCCCAGTGCCTGCCTTCCGTATAACGATCAACCAAGTCAGTGACACTATCCGGCGACAAATGCCTGGCTTTGGAAACGCGGGTGATTTGATAGATGGCAGCCGCAAGGCTGATATGTGGATCAAGTCCGCTAGCAGAGGCGGTCACCAAATCTACGGGTATAGCTTCCAGATGGCTAGCATCTGCCTCGCGTAATGCTTTGATACGAGCCTTTACTGCCTCGATCAGCGCAGGATTGGTAGGCCCTTGATTAGAACCGCTGGAGGCACCTCCGTTATACGCCATTGGAGATGTCGAAGAAGGTCGTCCCCAAAAATACTTGGGGCTACTGAATGCTTGTCCGATTAATTCAGAACCGAGCGGTTGCCCTTTAGTGCCCAGTAAACTGCCATTTGCCTGGCTGGGAAATATTAATTGTGCGCTGACCGTGACTGCCAAGGGATAGACGATTCCGGTGAGCAGCGTAAAAAACAATAACAGCAGTAGGGCGGGTTTAATATGTTTGATCATTGATGACTCCTTTATGGGTTCTTTAATTAGAACGCTAATGCGCTTAATGCCAGATCTATCAATTTAATACCGATAAACGGCACGATCACGCCGCCGCCGCCATACACCAGTAAATTGTTGCGCAACAAGGTATCTGCGCTTTGCGGACGGTAGGTCACACCTTTCAGTGCCAAAGGAATCAACACGACAATGATCAACGCGTTAAAAATAACCGCTGACAGTATC
>CAIKYI010000690.1 GCA_903831545.1 uncultured Methylobacter sp.
AGCCCAGCATAACTGGGCTTTGTCTTATGGAGCGACGCTTTTGAACTTGTTTAGAAACCAGATGCTGGGCTTGTCCAGATATTCCGGAAGAAGGAGTCGATGTAGCCGACTGTTATTTTCCCTGCATTGGGTGACGTTGTGGTGGGTGGTGTGATGGTTGCTTGCGTTTGCCCGAGCGGAATATTTGTCAAACTTTGACCTCCTCCAGCTGTTCCGCTGACTGACACATATAAGGCGCTCGGAAGTAAGTTGTTACTCGTGATCAGGGTCGTATTGGCCGAAGGCACGGTCCAACTCACTGTGAGTGGCGTACCACTCGTTGCGGAGGCGGGGAGCGCGGGGGATACATTCAGAGCGCTAGGGAAAATGGTTGTTGTGAGATCGGTCGAGGTGAGAGGGGGCGCAAAAAGTTGGACTGGGTACGTAGCCAGTGCTGTTGTCTGTGTGCCTGTCACATTATAAAGCGTCACCGTATAGTTTGCGGGTAGGCTCGATAGGCTAATTTGACCGATATGGGCATCATCCATGGCGTATACATTGCTGTAGCAGTTCGTTGTGGGCTTGGTGTTTGTCCCGGCATAACTGCTGACATCACTATTGGCAAGAGTCAGGGTGGTCGAGCTACCATTCTGGAAGAATAGCAGGTTGGAATCGATGCCTAGACCCGTAACCGTTGCATAGCTAATCGGCAAGGGGTTATTGCTACTGTCTTTAAACGCACCGTTATCGGTAATGTGCAATTGTAGACCGCTGCATAGGGTATTGTTGTTGTCGCCTTCAAACGCCTTCAAGTCAATCTTGGCTCTTTGCTGATTGCCTAAAATACGCCAAGAGCCAGTGCTCGTTTTATAAATAATATAGTTGTAGCGACCTGTCGGTTTATTATTTTGTATGGCTGTGAAGCCAACTAGATATGGACTACTTGCACCTGCCGGCAGTGTTGCAAAGGAAGGTGTGCTGGCTAATACAATGTCAGTAAAAGCCAATGCTCCTCCAGTGACTTGAGTATTACTTATGGTCTTTTGCAGATATGTGGAGAGTGATAAGCCGTCTTGTACAAAATTACTTTGATCAAAAAACGTCAATAATGATGAGGACGTTGGGGTAGGCTGATTGGCAAATACCGCGGCTAAACTATTCAAAAAAGAAGCGATGGATTGCTGGTCACTGAGACTGGCACTGCCTGCTGTAGACAAGGGCGTTGTAGGCGGTGCATTGAGCGTACCACTGATCGAATTACCATTCAGCGCATTGGTGATGACTTCGGTTTTGCTCAGCGGATCAATGTTGACGTGAACTGCATCGATCAAGGCATCCAGCCCCGTGTGATTAACCGTAAAGGCTTGATGGAGTAAGTCAGGATTCGTTGAGGTGATGCCTAATCCCGAAAAGAGCGGCTGCAGCAGTGTATTTAATGATTGAACGCCACTGGTGAGCGCGGTAGAGGTCAATGCCGCAGCAAAACCGCCATTAGCAAATACGCTATGGGGATCATTGCCCAGAATAT
>CAIKYI010000691.1 GCA_903831545.1 uncultured Methylobacter sp.
ATCCAGCAACAGTGCGCACAGGGCAGGACTCAGGGTTAGCGAGTTGAATGCCGAAATGACCGTAGAAACCGCAATGGTCAGTGCAAACTGTTTATAAAACGCTCCCGAAACGCCGGTAATGAAGGCGGTGGGAACAAATACGGCAACCAGTACCAGTGCTGTTGCAATGATCGGTCCGACCACTTCCTGCATGGCTTTTCGGGTAGCATCTCTGGCCGACAGACCTAAAGCAATATGTCGTTCGACGTTCTCTACCACGACGATCGCATCATCGACCACGATGCCGATAGCCAGCACCAGACCGAACAGGGATAAGGTGTTAAGCGACAGACCCAGGGCCGCCATGACTGCGAAAGTTCCGATTAACGAGACGGGAACCGCCAGTAAAGGAATAATCGTGGCACGCCAGTTTTGCACAAAAATCACCACCACCAGCACGACCAGCAGTAGTGCTTCAAACAGGGTTTTAATAACAGCATCGATGGACTGCTGCACAAACACAACCGTGTCGTAAACTAAAAGGTAATCAAGTCCTTGCGGAAAGCGCGGCTTAAGTTTTTCCATGGCGTCAACCACCGCCTTTTTGGTTTCCAGCGCATTGGAACCGGGTAATTGAAAGATAGCAAGACCTACAGTCGGTTCGCCATCCAGGAACAGGCCCGAGTTGTAATCTTTGGCGCCCAGTTCGATGCGGGCAACGTCTTTAAGGCGCGTCACCTGACCCTCTTTGCCTTTTTTAAGCACAATTTCAGCGAATTGATCTGCATCGGAAAGTCGGCCGGTGGTGCTGATCGTGTATTGAAAATCGGTATTTTCTCGTGTTGGTTGTTGGCCTACAACGCCTGCCGCGACTTGCACATTTTGTTCGCGAATAGCCGTGATCACGTCATTGGCGGTCAGATTGCGGGCGGCGATTTTGTCCGGGTTAAGCCACAGCCGCATGCTGTAGTCTCGGGCGCCAAAAACGATAATATCGCCGACACCGGGCAATCGCGCCAGCGTATCTTTAAGTTGCAAAAGCGCGTAATTACTTAAATAAACGCTGTCGTAGCGCTTATCGGGCGAAATCAGGTTGACCACCAGACTCAGGTCAGGACTGCGCTTTTTGACGCTGAGACCCTGACGGCTTACTTCCTGAGGCAGTTTGGGTTCGGCTAATGCCACCCGGTTTTGTACCAGTACCTGAGCTTTATCCAGGTTAGTGCCGGGCTTGAAGGTTATGGTGAGCGCCATGCTGCCACTGTTGGTCGATTGCGAGGACATATACAGCATATCCTCGACGCCGTTGACTTCCTGTTCAATAGGCGTAGCAACGGTTTCAGCCACCACCTGGGCATTGGCGCCCGGATAAACGGCGCTTACTACAACGGTGGGTGGCGCAATTTCTGGGTATTGCGCAATAGGCAGACCCAGCAGCGCAAGTCCACCGACCATGACGATAACAATGGATAAAACCGACGCAAAAATCGGGCGATCAATAAAAAAGTGGGTGAAGCGATTCATGGGCTAATTCTCTTTATTGAGTCCAGGCAGCGAAATTCGTTCAGGAATCACTTTGATACCCGGTCTGATTTTTTGTATGCCTTCTATAACTATCCATTCTTCAGGCTTTAGACCTTGGGCAATGACGCGGGATTGTCCGATATGTGCGCCCAGTTCGACTTTGCGATATTCGACCTGATTGTCGTTATTGACCACCCAGACAAAACGCTGTGCCTGATCGGTGCCAATAGCCCGATCAGGAATTAGTATCGCCGGATAGGGAGCGCTACCGCGAACCCTGACCCGGGCAAAAAAACCGGGGCTTAATAATTCGTCGGGATTGTTGAACACCCCTCGTAAGCTTAAGGTGCCGGTAGTTGAGTCTTCACGCGGGGCTATGTAATCCAGATGGCCCTGATGTGGAAAATCAAGTTCATCGGCCACGGCCAATTGGGCCGGCGTTTTTTCATCGCCCAGATTGCCATGACTGCCTTTTTTCGCCTGCCGCCGGTATTTCAGTACCGAACGTTCGTCAGCATCGACGTAAACATACACAGGATTAGTGGAAACAATGAAGGTCAACAAGGTTGCATCGGCACCGCTGCCGTTCACCACGTTACCGGCAGTGATTAATTCACGACCGATTCGACCGTCTATAGGGGAGCGGACTTTGGTAAATTCCAGGTTTAATTTCGCACTGTACACATTGGCTTCGGCAGACTGGACGGCGGCAACGGTTTCCCTGAGTCCTTTGCTGCGGGAATCGTGTTCTTCTTCGGAAATGGCTTTGGCGCGAAATAAACGCTCGGCTCGTGCCAGGTCGTTTTTGGCTAATTCATGCCTGGATTTGGCGCGTTCCAGTTCTGCTTCGGCATAGTTCAGTTGTGCGGTATAGGGTTTGGGGTCAATCAGAAATAAAAGATCGCCCTTAGTCACTTTGTCGCCAGCCTTGAAATTTACCTTTTCAAGATAGCCGTTCACTCGCGCGCGAACGTCTACCGAATTGACTGCCTCAATACGGCCGGTGTATTCGTCCCATTCAATCACGGTTTGCGCTAGCGGTTGGCCGATTTTGACGTTGGGCGCTTGCGCTGCTGCAGGTTTGGAGGTCGAATCGTCATGTTTTCCGCAACTGATTAAAGCCAGTAAAGTAAAGGCTGCCAACAAACCGTTTAGTGGGTGTTGTGTTGTTTTTTTCATCCTTTTTTACTCTGATTATGATGGGTGGAGGTGGCTTTTTTCATGGGTTTATTGCCCGGTTTTAAGCATGCCGCGCAGGTAAAATGCGATGACATTTTCTACCAGGCGTTTTTTTTCTTCAGCAGAAGGTCGTAAGGTTTTGGATAACAGACATCGTAAATGCAAGTCGCCTTTTAACATGCTGAAAAAAGAATCCGCAGCAAAAGCGGGGTTAGCAATGTTAAAGCGACCGGTGTCATTTAAGCGTTGAAAGTAATTTTCCATTTGCGTCAATGCCGCTTGCGGCCCGCTTTGATAAAACAATTGGCCCAATTCCGGAAAGTCAGGGCTTTCTGCTATTAATAATCGGTGAATAGCCAACGCATCTTCGGTAAAGATCAAATCGATTGCGGAAGTTGCGATTTGGGTCAGATTGCTTTCAACATTGTTTGCCTCGACACTTAACTCGGTCATGGTTTGCAATAAAGACTCGCACAGTTCGGAAATGACGGCTGCCAGCAGCGCGTTTTTACTGTCGAAATATTTGTACAGCGTTGCCTTGGAAACCGGAGCCGCCTGGGCAATTTTTTCCATGCTTACGTTACGATAACCATGGGCCAGAAACATGCGGCTTGCGCCCTTTAGTATGGCCAGTCGTTTACTATCAGAAGGTTCTGGAGTCATTAGGTTTTTAGTTTAAAAGGTGATTTCATAACATTTTGCGGAAAGACCGCGAATAAGTTAGACTAAACTAAACCGTTTAGTTTATCAAGGCCAATTTATGTCCCGTTTGCGTTCTGTGTTATTGATTTTATTGATAGTCGTTCCTTTAATCGCAGGGATAGGCTATTGGCTGGTGGAGCGTCAGCATTATGAAACTACCGACGACGCCTATTTACAAAGCGACATTGTGTTAATCAGTCCCAAGGTGCAAGGCTATGTCACGCAGCTAACGATTAATGATAATCAGGCCGTCAAGCAGGGCGATGTTTTGATCACTATTGACGACCGGGATTATCAGGCAAAAGTCCTTCAGGCTCAGGCGGATGTCAGCCAAGAAAAAGCCCATATTGAGCGTCTGAGGGCCATGAAAACATCGCAGCGGGCTCATATCGAAACCGCAGGCGCTTCTGTTGCCGCCGTGCAGGCCAGGCGCGAGCAAATTCAAAAAGATTTACAGCGTTTCAATAACCTGGTGGACCAAGGGTCTGCGGCAAGGCAGTCTTTGGATAAGGTTCAGGCTGAGTCCAAACAGGCGCTAGCCGAACTTAAAGGCTCAGAGGCTTCGGTAAGTGCCGAGCACAACCAGTTAACCACACTTGATCTTGAAATCATCGAAACCGAAGCACGCCTTGACAAAGCACGGGCACTATTGACTTTGGCGAAAATTGACCTGGAAAACACCCGGATAAAAGCGCCGATAGACGGCATTATCGGTAATCGTGGCGTGCAACTTGGACAGTTGGTTCGCCCTGGCGTTGCGCTGGCTTCTTTGGTGCAAAACAGCAAAATTTGGGTGGAAGCCAATTTTAAGGAAACCCAATTGGAATATATGCGTTTGGGTCAAGTGGTTACGCTTGAAGTTGATGCGTTTCCTGAGCTTGATTTAACCGGCACGGTAGACAGTTTTTCTCCGGCCAGCGGCTCTGAATTTAGTATCCTGCCCGCAGAAAATGCCACCGGCAACTTCACCAAAATTGTGCGCCGCGTACCGGTGAAAATAGTCTTCCCTGCTGCTGAAAACACCCGGTTATTAAAGCCTGGTTTGTCTGTGGCCGCTAAAGTCAAAGTGCATTAAACCGGTGGCCGAGTCGAATAAGCAACAAGTTGAAAAGCCTTTAACCACCGGGCAGTGGCTTGGTTTTTTCAGTATGGCGGTCGGTGTGTTTATGGCGGTATTGGACATTCAGGTCGTCGCCAGCTCCCTGCAGGAAATACAGGCGGGTTTATCCGCAACGCAGGATGAAATTGCCTGGGTGCAAACGTCGTATCTGATTGCCGAAGTCATTATTATTCCTTTATCCGGCTGGTTGGGTCGGGTATTTTCGACCCGCTATTTATATGTTATTTCGGCGGCAGGATTTACCTTGACCAGTCTGCTTTGTGCCTTCGCCTGGAATTTGCCGTCGATGATTATCTTTCGCTGTTTGCAGGGTTTTTTGGGTGGTGCGATGATTCCAATGACTTTTACGGTGATTTTTATTTTGTTTCCGCCGCGTTTGCAACCGGCCATGACTATTGTACTGGGTTTGATTGTGACCATGGCGCCGACTATCGGGCCGGTTTTGGGCGGTTATCTTACCGATACTTACAGTTGGGAGTTGCTGTTTTTGATTAATATTCTCCCCGGTATACTGGTGTGCATTTTTGTGTGGAAGTTTTTGGATATTGATCAGCCCGACTGGGCCTTATTGCAGAAAATTGACTTTGTTGGCATTGCACTGATAGCCGTGTGTTTGGGCTGTATGCAGTTTGTCCTGGAAGAGGGCGTTCGCAAGCAGTGGTTTGAAGATCCGTTAATTGTCTTTATGACGGTAGTTGCTGTAGTCAGCGGCATCGGGATGCTGGTATGGGAATTAAAAAATCCGCATCCGATTATTGATCTTTACGCTTTCAGGAATATCAATTTTGCGATAGGTTGCGGTTACAGCTTTGTGCTGGGCGTGGGGCTTTATACCATTATCTATTTAACGCCTATTTATCTGGCCAGTGTTAAAGGACTTAACAGTCTGCAAATCGGCTATTACTTGATGGTGGTCGGCTTGTTTCAATTGTTGTCGGCGTTTATCGCCGGACCGTTGGAGAAGAAAATGGATTTACGCTGGATGCTCTGTCTTGGCTTTAGCCTGTTTGCGCTGGGTTCCTGGATGAATGGCAATTTAACCAGCGAAGACGGTTATTGGGAGTTTTTCTGGCCGCAAGCTATGCGCGGTACCGCTTTAATGTTATGTTTTTTACCGATTAATACCATTGCCCTGGGTCGCTTGCCGGTCGAAGAAATTAAAAATGCCAGCGGGCTTTATAATCTGATGCGTAATCTGGGCGGAGCGATAGGACTTGCGGTTGCCAATACGCAAATGATTTATCTGACCAAAGCCAATTATGCCCGGTTGCGTGAATCGTTTACCGCAACGCGATATCAGGCTTTGGACATGGTTCAAGGCGTAGCTGCATCAATGGAACACATTAATCTGCCTGAGCCTGATTTGGCAGCGTTAAGCCAAGTCACCCGCATGGTGTTACGGGAAGCTGAAGTGATGACGTTTAATAATCTGTTTCAGGTTATCGCGGTTCTTTTTTTGGCATCACTGGCTTTAGCGCCGCTTTTAAAGAAAGTGGGCGGCGAAGCCACGAGTTTGATACACGAATGATATTTTATGTAATTCTTGTTTTGTGAGGGTGGTGATACAACAACGTTCAGACCCGACCGTAGGGGCGGGCTTTACGCCTGCCCTTTGTTACCTTGCTTGCCCGGGGCGATGATTTGGTTTTGAGCATCGTCGCTCTTACCTGATTAACAACGCAGTTTTATCCAAAACTTGCAGCGCCTTTTTGATGATAGCCTCACCGATGCCATCTCCAGATGTTGCTTCAACAAGCAATCGCGAACTCAAGCATAAACGCAGGGCACTGACCGGAATATCGTTACGGTTTCCACAGGCGACTGGCTGTCCTAGCTGGCAGCGTATTGAGGCAATATCAGTTTCGGAAGCATTGGGCACGGCTGTCAAAAGCGGGCTTTGAACGCCAGTTGGAACTTTTGCAACAAATTCGCTTTGCAATTGTTGATAAATAGTCGCAGTCTGTTCGCGGTTTAAAGGGATGCGTTGACTGGTTTCAGGCTTATAAAGCAGAAAGGGAAAGATGGTTTGGAGATGATCCCAATTGTTTACTGATATTAAGGGGCGACGGTCGAATTTGAGAACGGGTAAGGGTTCAAAATGAGGGTCTGATTCCAGGCGTTGCGAGATTGCTTCTGCAAAAGCCTGCATAAACGCTAGCGCAGCAGACAGGTTCACAGTGCGAAATCTGCGTAGTTCGTCCAGAGCCACGGCAAAGCGCAGTACCGGGCCAAAATCGCTGACTTGAAACGATGAGTTCGCATTTTTTTGAAACCGCTTTGCCACGTTTTTCGGGAGCAGTAAAACAGCCGAGAACGAGGGCCCGGTCAGAAATTTTGAGCCGGTCAGTGCGACCATAAATCCTTGTTTCAGATAAGCGCGTAAAGTCGGCAAGCCAAGGCGAAACTGACAGGCATCGACCAGCACTTCTACCATATCAGGATAAAGCTTGTGTAACGCCATGACGCAAGCCGGACTGGGCGCAAGCAAGCCGGTTTTCGACTGGTCGACAAGAATCAGTAACACGCGCTGCCTTGCTGAAACGGCTTGAGTGACTAAAGCCGCTACTTCCAAATCAATATCGGACAACAGTCGGGGTGTTCCGTCTTCCAGTCTTATCAGGACTTGCTGTACTTCAACGTTGTTAGGGCTGAAGAACGGGTTTTGGGTTAAGGCTGAAAGCACCCCGCTACCGGTTTCGGTGGCTTCAGCCATAATAACCAGCGTAGGTTTCAATGCCTCCCGCCCCACGTACTGCGCGACCAGACCATGGGTGTCGGTTCCCGACGGCGAGAAAATCAGCTCCAGTCCGTCAAGATCGGATAAGTCACATAAATCCAGCCATTGCCGACAAAGTTCCTGCATTTTTTGGGCATAGACGGCTGCTTGTGATTCTGACTTTAATGCGTTAAGTAATTGCCGGTGCAGTTGCGTTGCGATGGAGTAACCCGTTTCCGAAATAACCGAAGCGGTAGACGATCCGAACGTCAGTAATTCAGAGTCGGGAAATGGCTGACAGCCGTATTTGTTCAATCCGGTGGAAGGATTGAGGGTGATGCGTTCATCGCCGCCCGCCACTAAAAGTTGCTTGATAGCCGGAAGGAGATCTGGGTTTTTCGCTGTCATTAAAGGCTGCTATGTTGCCTGGCGTTAAGCAGCATTTGGCGAAAGGCGCTGAATATTTTGTGCATCTGTGGTTGTTTGTAGGGAAAGATATCAACGGGATCGATGGCATGGATGATCATGCAGCTATCAATTTCAAAAATCAGTAAGTTCCCGTCAGTAGTTTCACCGCAATCAATGCCCAGATAATCCAGTCCTGCCCGCTCATAAATGGCGCGGAAAGCTTCGGCGTGTTTACAGGCAAACTGGCTGTCAAATGCAAGCATAAACTGTTCTTCTTCGGCGCGTTTTTCGGCGCTTTCAGTCATGCCTGCGTTCAGGTAATGAATCATCCAGTGTTCGGAAATGCCAACATGGCAAACAAACGGTTTTCCGTCGATAAGGACGATTCGATATTTTCTGAAGAAACCGTCAGGGTTGCGATAGTCTACAAATCGCGACACATAGAACTCTTTATTGGGCATATCTTGCAGATAGCTAAGCAAGGTTTGGGCTGTGTCAATTTTGTCCAGATCTTTTCCGGCGTGAGAGTCAACGGGACGGATAATAATCGGGAAATCGCCGTCCTTGAGGTAGTCGATAAGAGCTATTTGCTGGGTGGCGACTTGTTCCAAAACTTGTCGTTCCAGACGTAGCGTATTTGGCATGATGATTCCGGGTGCAGAATCTAGCAAAGTGCAGGCGTCATTTCGCGAGAGCATGGCGATACGCTCCGGTTTGTTCAATACCGGATGAGGCCAACTGCTTAGTGCGGTATTGATCTTGTTTAGTAGCGCCATATTCTGGTCGGATTGGGCAATGGCCACAAACAGTACATCATGCTCGGGAAGGTGTTTGGGTAAAGGCAATTCAGGCGTTACATAGACGATGTCCAGTGCTACATCGGAGTCTTCCAGTAGGAACTCTACCGGCGTGTTGGCCATTAAATCGCCTGCGCCCATAATGACAAGCAGTCGAATCGCTGCTGTTCCAGTGATTGTTGGCTGGGTATATATTTGTTGGATTTTGAGAGCCTGGGCTTGCATGGTCATTGCCAGGTCGTGATTGCCGCGGAGTTGCAACACAATCGATAAATCCATCAGTGCATGGCCGCTGGTATCGGTTGCGGCGCGTTCGATCAATTCTGTCCCAAGCGGAGCAAGATCTTCGCCGGCATAAGCCATACGCATGAGCTTTGCCAGACCTATCAGGGGTTGGTTAGTGGTATGGGTGGGCATCTGTTAATCCTTTGATTTAGCGATTGTTGCCGCACACTCACCGAGTGTCAGCGTGGCGTCGACCAAGGCGTCGATGTCCTTGATGGTGGTGCGATGATTGACGATGGCAGCTCGAATGGCTAGCTGGCCATTGATGGTCGTTGAGGAAGGCGCGGCAATGCCTGATTCCTGGAGTGCGATGATCAGTTCTGCATTAACCCTATTGGGATTGGTGCTGCGATAGCGAAAGCAAACAATATTCAAGGTAACAGGAGCAAGCAGTTCCAGTGCGGGTTCGGCTTCAATTCGCCGTTTCAGGTGTTGAGCCAGTGCGCAGGTGTTGGAAATAATACTGCCCAATTTTTCTGCCCCATAAATCTTAATGGTAAACCAGGTTTTTAAAGCCCTGAAGCCGCGCGACAGCTCCGGACCCAGGTCGCACGGCCACGGAGAGCCTGCCGCCATACCGCGGGATTCTCGTTTAAGGTATGCGGCGTTAGAAGCAAAAGTGTTGAGGTGCTGTTCTTGGTTACGTACCAGGATAAATCCGGCGTCATAGGGAACTTGTCCCCATTTGTGGAAATCAAAGGCAATTGAATCGGCCCGTTCGATACCCTGCAGCCGAGGCGCAATTTCAGGTGCCAGCATGCCGAGAGCACCAAAAGCGCCGTCAACGTGGAACCAGAGATGCTGGCTTTGGCAAAGATCGGCGAGCAACTGAAGGTTATCAAGGGCGCCGACATCTGCGCTACCTGCTGTTCCGGCAACAAAGAATGGGGTCAAACCGGCTTTTTTGTCTTCGCTAATGGCTAGAGCAAGTGCAGTAATATCCAGTTGAAACTGTTCGTTGACGGGTATCCTGCGTAATGCCTCGCTACCCAAGCCGGCGATTTCCATGGCTTGCGTCAGACTGAAATGGGCGCTGGTTGAGGTATAGGCCACTAACTGTGACTTGCTTGAAGCGAGACCGCTTTGGCGGACTTCTGTGCCTAAATATTGGGTGCGTGCAATTAACAGGGCAAGCAGATTGGCCATTGAGGTTCCGGTGACAAACAGGCCGCTGGCAGTGTCAGGGAAATTAAATAATTCACGAACCCATTGAACGACCTGGTGTTCGATTTCAATCGGTGCGTGATCGCGGCCACCCAGATTAGCGTTTAAGCCTGCCGCCAGCATTTCCGCGAGCATGCCAACGGGAGTTCCGCCGCCATGAACCCAGCCCATAAAACCAGGATGGACGTTGCCCAAGGCATAGGGCAGTATTTGCTTCATGAAGATTTCATGGGTTGTTGCCAGATTAGCTTGCCCGTCCTCCAGTGGCAGCGCGAAGGAGTGTCGGATTTCTTCGGGCATCGGTTGCCAGACAGGTTGATTGCGCAGGTGCTCAAGATAATCAATCATGTCGTCCAGCATTTGATGGCCTTGCGCACGAAACGCATTCCAGTCTGAGGGGTCGAGTGTGTCTTCTGATGTTTCAAGCATGGTTATTGAACTGTTATTTGCCACGAAAAGAAATCGAG
>CAIKYI010000692.1 GCA_903831545.1 uncultured Methylobacter sp.
CAATTTATGTTTCAATTATTGATTGACCCTTATGTCATTTTTAGATTAACGTTGTGTAAGCCTGGTAATAACGCAACAAGGTAACCCCGGTTCTTTTGCTGTGCTATGGCGACCTGTTTGGCAAACAGATTGTGCAGGTGCTTTTTAGTATTTTGGTTTTAACAGGCTATTAAGCTCTACCAATTAACAAAGGACTTTTTATGAAAAAAATTAAACAACGTAAGCTGGTCGTTGCCATATGTTTGCTATGTGGCGTTAATGGCGCACAAGCGGCTATTAGTGATGGAAGTATTTTAGCCGGTGGCTCCGGTCAGGCAGGAGAACTGTTCTTAAATATTTGGGACGAGGCAGCAACAACTTCTTACTCCCTGGATTTGGGTACAACCCTGGAAAATTTTTATGCCAATAAGGGCGCGACACAGAGTTGGACGCTAGGCTCAAGCTTTACAACCTGGGCAGCGTTAACAACTGATACTTTAACTTTTAACCTGGCAGCAAATAATTCCTACGTAGGAAAAACCAGTGCGGGTGATGCTGTACTGCTGAGCAGTTTGACGGGATCGGCAAATACTTTTAATGTCAATATGACCAATCTTGTAACTTTGGGGAATAACTTAAGTGCCAGAGCCATCAGTCTTAATGCGGCTGCAAATGATCTTGGCAATTACGCAGCCAATCTTGGCGCCGTAACCACAGACACTGCGGATAATGCCTATTTTGGTTATACCTTTTGGGGCACAGGCCTGGGAATTGCCAATTATGCAGGTAGTGCCACAGTCAGAAACGGGGCTACCGATGAAACCCTGGATTTGGTCTATATCCATGCACCTGGTGGCGCGGTGCTTCAAAGTACCAAAGCAACAGTTGAGCATTTACAGGGTATTTTATCCCTTAACACAAGTGCTTCAACATTAACCTGGACAGCTGTTCCACCAACTACCGTCCCTGTTCCTGCTGCCATGTGGCTTTTTTTGGGCGGCTTGTTGTCCCTGCTTAAATTACAAAAACGTAACGCATTTTCTACAGTCGCTTGATTAATTGACTATTAATACAGGAATCATAAACATGTTTAAATCATTCACTTTACGACTGTTCGCGGTTGGTTTTTTCACGGCAATGGCCGGTAATGTTTGGGCGCTGACACCTGCCGATGGTGCACCCGAACTGAGTCTTTATATTCCGGGTTCACAAGCTAACGATCCGGCTTTTGGTTTTTTGGTTAACGCTGCGACTGTGGCTAATGCGCTTTGTGTGGATAATGCAAATACCACTGGAGCCTCAACGACTACCCATATTTATTTTCATACCAAAAGCACGGGAAGTGCAGCGGTTAACGACAATTATTCTGCTATCTATTGCTATACCAATACCACTAAAATTCCTGGCTTGACCGGTGGTACCGGAGCAAATCACCAAATGCGGCTGTGGATATCCAGACGCCGTCTAGGCGCTTCGTTTGTCGGCTTGGATGCGGTTGCCAACGGCACGCTGCTGGATTATTTAAAAGATCCAACCACGGCTGTTTGCTCGGCCAATAACGGTTCTTATGCTTCAGGTGGAGCGTCTTATGAATGGAATTATTCCTGCACCACGTCAACTGCCGGCATTTCAGCTACCGCAGCAACTTCGGATGTTACGCCAGACGCTTTTCGAGGCAGTGATAATGTAACCCCCGGCAAAAAAGATATTGTTGCCGCAAAGATTACCAATAAATTTGCTATTGCCGGTCATATTATTGGCACGCCGGTTACCTTAACCTTGCGGAACGCTTTGCAATACGCAGAAACCAAGAGCGGCTTGCTACCTGGCAGTTGTACGGTAGGTGATGAAACACCTGAATGTGTGCCCAGTTTGACCAAGGAACAATTGGTTAGCCTGTTTTCAGGTGCGATAGCGGATTGGAGCAGTTTTAATGTGAAAGTAGCCGGGGTAGATACAAGCTTGCCCGATATTGTTGCTGAAGGAGTTACTGCGAACGTGGCAGGTCTTGCCAATCCAAGGGATACCACCGTGCACATCTGTCGCAGGGAAAATGGTGCAGGGCAGCAAGTCGCGGTACTGGCTAATATTCTGCAATATCCTTGCCTTGGCAGTTCAGCGCCAAGAATAGCGCAACCGGGAGGTTTTGGTGATGTGCAATACGCTACCAGTTTGGGTGCCGTAGACAATTGTTTGGGCGATTATAACAACACGCCTACCACTAACAAATGGTTCGGTACCACAAACACCGGGTTTCCAAATCCGCCTGCTACCTCGGTTGCGCATGGTAACCAATGGGCAATCAGTATACAAACTACTGAGCGCAACGCCACACGTAGCGCCAACTATCGTTTTATTAAAATCAACGGCGCACTGCCAACGGGCGAGAAAGTTTATCTGGGCCATTATCCGCTGGTTGGTGAGTACGGCATTTCCTGGATCGGCGGCAATGCCAATGTCAATGCGGCACTCAATGCGCTGGTAACTTACAGTCAGAATCCAAACACTATCGCTGCCCGTAACGGTGTCTTGAGTAATCATAGTTGGGGACAAGCCGGCTATATAGCCTTAAGCGGTAATGGTTTTGCTCCGCCGGTAACCTGGGACGCTACCAATCCGGTAACGCCTTATGTTAAACAAACTGCCCTGGGAGCGCCGGATGCCTGTACTTTACCGGTGGTTAATCCAAACTTTGGCACGGTTGAGCTACGGTAAAAACCTCTCGTCGCAGACACGGAATGTCAGCTGCGTGCAACAAACAGGATATTCAAATTCATCTAAAAGGACTTGGACGCTTTGAATAGCATAGGGATGTGCACCTAACTCCAAAAAGTCGCCTTATTGTTTTTATAGGATGCCAAGCAATGATCAGAGCTGTCTGGAAAATAATTAGAGGGTGTTGTCGTAGTCCGATAGTGTTGTTGGTTCTGTTTAGTCATCTGGCATCTGCCGAAGACACTACCCGTCAGGCTGAAATTGCCCGTCGCGGGGCACAAGTCATGCCTTTTTCGCTGGAAAAAACCCAACATCAATTCACTAAAACGGATAGCGGTGGCATTCAACGGGTTATTTCTCGTGCCCCTTTAAATAAAACAGAAATTAACCTTATAAGACAACACTTGGAGCAATTAGCTAAAGAGTTCAAGCGAGGAGATTTTTCAGGCCCCGAGACGATACATGGTTACGCTATGCCAGGTCTGGCAACGCTACGTAGCGCCAAGCCTGGGACTTTAAATATCACTTATTCGCTTGAACCTTTGGGTGCCCGTCTTAGCCTTGACAGCAAGGATGCTGTGTTAATTAAAGCCGTTCATGAATGGTTTGATGCGCAGCTACATGATCATGGTCATGATGCCAGGGAGATGCATTGCCCGCATCATCGACCCTGATTAAAAGTAAATTGTGATTTAAAACTTGTTGTGCGCTTTGTTATGAAAATCACTTACGAGGCATCAGCTGTTGGAATATCAACAGCAACTGTTGATTGACTGTTGATATTCCAACACCTTGGAAGTAGGGTGGCTCATAGCTTGTTGATTAATCACAAAATATTAGTGGCATATTAATTGCTTAAATGATTATGAGTGTAAGCCATTTATATAAATAATTGGTCAGACTGGGCGACGGCTTCTATTTCAGGACGCCTGCCAAACTATTTAAATCGGAACAAAATGAATAAAAGAACTTTTCTTATAGGGCTTGTTGCACTTCTATTTCCTGTCATAGCTTCGGCCTGGTGGAATGATGACTGGGTATCGCGTCGGCAGGTTACTGTTGATGCGGCTGCTACCGGTGCTGACATTCAGGAAACACTGAGCGATGTGCCTGTCCTGGTCAGAGTGCATGCCGGAAATTTTGGTTTTTTTGCCGAACGGGCCGAGAATGGCCTCGTCTTGCGATTTTTAAAGGATGACAACTCTCCTTTGCACTATCAGATTGAGCAGGTCGATACGCTCAGTGAAATAGGTTTGATCTGGG
>CAIKYI010000693.1 GCA_903831545.1 uncultured Methylobacter sp.
TCAAGACCGCCGCTTTCGGCCGCTCAGCCACCTCTCCATATACGATCTATTATAAAGCTTATTATATTTATTGCAATATTAATTCTACATATGTGTTTGGTTTTACCTTTAACAAAGGCAGTGGCTTCTCTTTCTGTGGAATTTCTAAAGCGCTAATATCTGTTTATAAAAAATTACAATAAAGGTTGCAGGGCGCAATTTGTCTATGTAGTTGTCGGTGTGCCAAGAAGACAAAATAGTTGGAAATGGTGAGGCATGCTTTGCCAGCGATGAGTGATATGATCCAAATGAGATTGAATCGTCGCATTCTTGTTGTTTATCCTCTTTCGTCTGATCATGGTAAAATAACACTTTTAATTGTTGTACGATGAATGAGTATCGTGCAGTTGGCATAAAAAATTACGCATGATAGTACATAATAAAACCTATAAATATATTAAGCTCATTGGATTCGCTATAAGTGGTTTCTTTACAATGACACCTAAACCGACGACCTTTTGGCTTAAGCATGAAAGTTAAAATTGCAACTGCTCAATACGATATCAGCTTTTTGGAAAACTGGCAGCAGTATCAAGACAAAGTTGAGCTTTGGGTTGAGCAAGCAGCACAGCAGGATGCGAAAATACTGCTTTTTCCTGAATACGCAAGCATGGAGCTTGCTTCATTGTTTGGACAAGAAGTTTATTCTTGCTTAAGCAAACAGCTGGAGGCGATACAGACATTGCTGGAGGCATATTTGTCTTTGTTTCATCGTTTGGCTAAAGAATACCAATGCATTATTCAGGCGGGTACCTTTCCTGTCAAAACAGCATCCGGCGCCTATCGAAACCGGGCCTATTTATTTATGCCGGATGGTAAGGTTGATTATCAGGAAAAGTTGATGATGACACGTTTTGAAAATGAACAGTGGCTGATTCAAAGCGGTGAAATACTCAGGTGCTTTGACACCGATTACGGAAAAATAGCGATTAATATTTGCTATGACAGTGAGTTTCCGCAGCTGGCAAGAAAACAGGTTGAAGCGGGGGCGAATCTTATTCTAGTTCCCAGTTGCACCGATACAATGGCAGGATATCATCGTGTCAAAATTGGTTGTCAGGCAAGAGCCCTGGAAAACCAGTGTTATGTTGCTCAGGCAACTTTGGTGGGTTATGCGCCATGGTCTGAGGCGGTGGATGTGAATATTGGTGCGGCCGCCGTTTACACGCCGGTAGATCGTGGATTTCCGGATAACGGCATTTTAGCGGAAGGTCAGCTTAATGTAGTGCAATGGGTTTTTGCCGAGGTTTCACTTAGTGCTTGTGGAACAGTTCGGGAACATGGGCAAGTCTTTAATTACCGGGACTGGCCATTGCAGAATAGATTTGTGCTGTAGTTAATTCACCACGAAAAAGATTCAATTTTTCGTGGTGACAAATAGTCGGGATCAATTGAAAATAGACTCAAAAGAATAACCGTTAAATTCCAGGATTTCTTTCATTCTTTTTAACCCGTCCATCTGAATTTGTCTGACCCGTTCTCTGGTAACTCCGAGTTCCTGAGCGACTTGTTCCAGCGTCGAGTCCTCATAACCGCAAAGCCCGTAACGTCGGCAAATAACTTCACGTTGTTTTTCAGAAAGTTGAAATATCCACTTGGCAATGTTCTTTTTAATGCCATCTTCCTGGATTGTTTCGGCAGGAGACAGGCTGTCGTTATCAGAAATGGATTCAACCAGCGGCTTGTCAAAATCTTTGCCGCCCGGAATATCAATTGAAGTAACCCGTTCATTAAGTTTAAGCATCTTTTGAACTTTATTAACAGGAATGTCCAGATGTACTGCAATATCTTCGGCATTGGGTTCATGATCGAGTAACTGCGCCAAATGGCGTTGCGCCTTAAGATAGGTGTTCATCTCTTTGACAATATGAATCGGCAAACGAATGGTTCGTGTCTGATTCATGATGGCTCGCTCAATAGTCTGTCTAATCCACCAGGTCGCATAAGTTGAAAACCTGAAGCCGCGTTCGGGATCAAACTTTTCTACCGCATGCATTAAACCCAGATTGCCTTCTTCAATCAAATCCAATAAGGGCAGGCCACGGTTAAGGTAGCGGCGTGATATTTTAACCACCAGGCGTAAATTGCTTTCGATCATGATGTTACGGGCTGCGGTATCACCCTGTAACGCCCGTGAACCATAGATTTTTTCCTGGTCAGCGGTTAGTAGTTGCGAACGGGCCAATTCATTTAGATAAACGCGGGTCGCATCCATGCTTTTGTCTTGTAGCAAATCGGCGGCTGGTATTTCGTCAATATTCTCGAAAACTGCTCTATCGATAGCAGGGTTGGTCTGTGGTTCATCGTCAAAAGATAAATTATCATCAAATAATACACAAACATCATCATCCAATAGCTCAACTAATTCTGCCTACATGATAACCACTACATTGTTCGACTCAGGTCGAGTTGGTTTATTGATTTTCCGGTAAAAATACAAGTGGATTTACCGGTTTTCCGTTTTTTCTGATTTCAAAATGCAAAGCAGTTTTGTTTAATCCCGCTTGTCCTACTTTTGCAATAATCTGTCCTTTCTCTACAGAGGATCCTTCTGTAACAAGTAGTCGGCTATTGTTTGCATAAGCACTTAAAAACAAATCGTTATGTTTGATAATAAGTAACTGGCCGTAACCAATCAGACCTTGTCCGCTATATACAACTTTTCCAGCTTCTGCTGCATTGACATCCTGCCCCAATTCGCCAGCTATATCGATGCCTTTGTTATCGGTTTTAGAAAATGCCTTTAAAATTTTTCCTTTTATCGGCCATCTAAAGTTTAACTTTAACATAACTTCATTATCAATTGAAATAATTGATTTTTTTTGTGTAATAACTGGAGGGGTATCGGAGGTGATTTTTAGGGGGGGAGTTAAATAGGGCGGCTTGCCCGATTGGATAGGTGCAAGGTTAAGTGGTACGGAGGTGTTTTTTTGCGGACTGGGTTTAGCCGTTGGGATAGTTGTTGTGGTTGACTCTCTTGGGTGTTGTGGTTTTCCTGCAACATCAACGTGCTCCATATCATCCCGAATTTCGTGCACATTTTTGTCTGCAGGGTTAGATTCTGAAACTTTGATTTTTTGTCCTGCTTCAATTTTATAAGGCGGCGCGATCTGGTTCCATTGCGCTAATTGCCGATAATCAAGATCATAAATCAGGCTGATTGCATACAAGGTATCGCCTTTTTTTACCTGGTGAAACTTTATGTCTTCTTTGATATTTTTTATGGGAGTCTCGTCCTTGATAGCCTCAGAATGAGGTGTGAAGACTGGAGCATAGTTTTGCGATACAGAACTGCA
>CAIKYI010000694.1 GCA_903831545.1 uncultured Methylobacter sp.
CCGGTACCAAAATCATCGATCGACATACGGATACCTCGCTCATGTAGTTTTTCCATTACGGCGATGGCATTTTTGGGGTTATGCATTGCAACACCTTCAGTCAACTCCAGTTCCAAATATTCAGGCGGCAAACCCTCCTCATCAAGTAGGCGTGTGATTAGCTCGGGCAGGTCGGGATGACGAAACTGAACGACAGACAGGTTCACTGCCATAATTATCGGAGCAAAGCCTTCATTAATCCAGTTTTTTGCTTGTCGTATGGCGGTCCTTAATACCCATTCGCCAATCGGCAGGATCAATCTACTCTCCTCTGCGACGGGAATAAATTCTGCCGGTGACACCAGACCAAGTGTGGGGTGTTGCCAGCGCAATAAGGCCTCAGCCCCAATAATAAGACTGTTCTGTATAGCCACTTGGGGCTGGTAATGTAAATATAATTGCCCATATTCCAGCGCATGACGTAAGGCATTGACCAATTGTAGATTGCGTTCAGATTGTTTCTGCATTTCCGGCGTAAAGAAACGGTAGTGTTGACGGCCTTCTCGTTTGGCACGATACATCGCCGTATCAGCACTCTTGGATAGAGTTTCCAAATCCTCGCCATCTTCTGGATAAAGTGCAATACCAATCGATGCCGTCAGCGTCAGGTTTTGATGCTCAATTAGATAGGGTGTGGAGATGGTATCAAGTAATTTTTCAGCAACTTGCGCAGCTCCGAGTTGATCGACACCAGGCAGTAACAAAATAAACTCATCACCACCCAGCCGTGTTACTGTATCTTCCACACGCAGCAGCAGACTTAGGCGTTTAGCCAACTCAATCAAGACGGCATCTCCGACGCTATGGCCGAGTGAATCGTTGATATCTTTGAAGTGGTCAAGATCCAAAAACATCAATACCAATTGTCCTTTATTGCGTTTCGCTAAACTAATGGCATATTTGAAATGTTGATTGAGTTGAATACGGTTCGGCAACCCAGTAAGTGGATCGAAATTGGCCAGAAAGTGAATATCGTGCTCGGAGCGCTTACGGTCAGTAATGTCACTTACAGCGCCTACGATGCGAATAGCTTTGCTGTTAAGCTCATTCGTTTCAAAAAATGTTTGTGAGCGAGTTACCAGCCATCGAACTTTGCCATCCCGATGAATAATCCTGTGTTCAATGTCGATAAGGCCGCCTTCAGAGGGATTCTGAGCATGCCGAATAGCTTCTATAACCCTTTTACGATCTTTTGGGTAGAGACTAGAAATAAATGTCTTTAGAGTCACCCTTTCATTGTCCTCCCACCCACAAAGTTTGCGTAGTTCAGGTGAAGAATAAATTGATTTATCGCAATAGCTTTGGTCAAAAATACCTATGCCGGAGGCATAAGTTGCTTGATGCAGTCTATCCTCGTTTATTCGAAGAATGTCATTGGCTCGCTCATTTTCTTCAAGGTTATGCTTACGTTCAATCTCCATGCCAATGCGCTGTCCTATGATTCGCAAAATCGATTGATCTTCAATAGTGAAATCATGCGGTTTATCGTCAAGCAGACAAGTAACGGCCACCACTTTTCCTTGATTATCCAAAGAAGGAAATCCACAGTAAGCAAAGGCGTTGTGATCTTTAAGGAACGTCGCATCAGGGAAGAGTTCTGCTACTCTGTCATAGACTCTGATGTCTTTGGATTGCTCAACGGTTGCGCAAGGAGTAATTGCTAGTGAGCATAATCCCGCATTGCTGTAAATTTCTCCATCGATATAGACGGCAAGGAAATTAAGTTGCTCCCCTTGTATTTCGGACAAGCATACAACCTTGACCTCCAGCATTTCACCAATCATTTTGGCGGCATGTCGAAATATTTCTATTGGGTCACCCGATAACGTCAGACTGAGTTCAAATAACTGTTTAAGTTTGTGTATTTGGGGGTTGTGCATGAATTGTTTTAGATATTAGTTAGCTTTATTTTGATTCTACTCTAAAAGTATTTCACGGCAACACTATGTGCTGGCATTGTGAAAGCTATCACTATTTTATATCCCAATATCCCAAGATGAATTCATAATTAAACTCACCATTTGCACATGGCGCACTGCCAAACTTCATTCTGTAAATGTATTGCCATAAAGCGGCCCTTCGCGACCGGCCGGATTTGGCCGACTGGGGCCCGCCAACCTTGGATAAAAAAGTTAGTGGAGTTGGTTTTTTGTTCAACGAGCGGTTACGACCCAAACCTGCCTGTCGACTATGATTTTACGCTTCCCTATACCTGCCATTCACCAAATGACACTATCGCCTTAAAGTAAAGCGGTCATCAGATAGCCATTGCTAAAATTATCCATTGAAAGGCTTATGCCAAGTTCACGGAGTGCATTTATTTTGAGAATAGTATCATTGCCGGAAATTGTCGCCGCGTATATTGAGTAAAACTACCGATAATTAGGGTCTTTACATGTATTACTATCTTTAAACACTGGCTCAACTATTTCTTGCATCCAAATGCTCTTACCTGCTCGCTTAGGATTTTCAATGAAAGCTTTATTCCTTTCGTCAAAATATCTGTCTATAGCGATTTTGCATTCATCTACAGATTGATAGTTGCTGTTATGTATGATTGCTTTTGCCATTCCGCTAAAAACCGATTCAATGACATTCAAAAACTGGGCACTTGATGGAAGTGGGGCTAATTCAACAAAAGGGGTGTTATTGGTTTGATGGTATTCAGGCGTATTTATTTCAGCTACTTTTTTGTCTAGTGCTTTTGACGCATGCCATGAAGCAGCATCCCATGAAAAAAATATTCGTTCCTCTGCGTTGTAATTCTTCAGCAAAATCATCAACAGCTTAATCATTTCCGTAGTATTTTTTTTATTGGAATAAAAATGGGTTATTTGATTTTTAGATAACTCCAAAGCAGCTGTACAAATAATACTTCCCTTGCTAATTTGAAATTGGGGCACCGTGTTCAACTGATAGATAGGTGTATAGGTTCTCCCACCTCGTACTTTGATTGCAACAGGTCCATATTCATCTATTGAAAAGAACTTTTCATTCTCTTTGAGTTCAGACAAGATTTTCTTGATATTATTTAATTTTTTACGATAATCTGGATCATGACTAGTCAAAACTATTTTTGCTTTCTTAAATGAATAACCTTTGGCACGAATATATTCAGATAGAGTGCTTTTAGAAATTGATTCACCATATTCTTCCTTGTACGCTTTAGATAGTGTTTCTAAGTTCCAAGAGGTTCTGTTGATGTTATGAAGCATTGGTGGCTCGTGAAGCAATTTTATTATTTGCTCTGACTTCTTCTTCATTTTCTCTTTTACTTCATCGGTAACTTTTCTCGTCCTCCTTAAGTCAATACTTGCTAGACCTTTGTCCAAAAAAGCTACGATCCATTTTTTAATGGTCCTTATAGATCTTTCGATTTTTTTACTTATGTCTGTAATATTTTCTTCATTATGTAGGCCCAATAACGCAACGGCCTTTTCCCATTTTCCTCGATCAGTTGATAACCGCCATTCATATAATATCTGAAGGTCATCTGGTTCAATCTTGTCGATTTTCCATTTGTTTAGTTTTATATTTTTAATATTATTTATTTGGCGCCATTCGTGGTATTTATAAACGAACTGTGAATATTTATAGCCGGATGATTCTTCTTCAATATACTCTGCCCACAATTGCTTTAAATTGGCTTCACCTGCTTTAAGTTTCTCGTAAAATACCGGGAAAAGCTCCAATAGACGTTCTGATTTAAACTGTGTTTTGGAGGAAGTTAGCTTTGGATACAATCTATGAATTAAATCTTTATCGCTATATAGAAGAAGATTTGTATTGACAACATATGATTTCTCGTAATAGTCCACATATTTATTTACAGTACCACGGGAAATATTGAGCGTCTTTGAAATTCGAGTTTTATTTAGTCCACCTAATACATACAGTTTCAATATTTTCAAAGCCTTTTGTATTGAAATCCTCTTTTGTGGCATAACAACCATATCCGATATTTTGCGTGATATTGATAGCGGCTTCCCTTCTTACAAGCCTTATTTGCTTTTATAAGTCATACTTTTCTCATCTTACTATAAAGCTATATATTTTTAAAAATTCTGTAGCCCATGACTGGCAAGGTTTGGGTAGGTAACGCGAACAGGGGGTTCAGTATGCGCGCACAAACATTTCCCAGCTCACGGTTCGCTCATAAAACGGTCGGTCAAGGTCGTCAGTTCATGGCCGATTGTGACTATTCATTTTCTACCGAAAACAATATCCGGATATCGCCACGATTTGATTTAGCACCTGCAAGACTCAATATATTTCCTCAATTAAACTAATGTTCTGAAAGTTAGCAGGTATGTTAATTTAGCAAAGCCCATAAAACCTGTACAAAACATAATGTATGTTTTCTCATTCCCCATGCAATTGCCAAAAATCAGCTGGAGTAACAATTGGATAAAGCTCCGACAATACCAGTAAATCTTTGTCACCCGTAATAAGGTAATTGGCGTTTGCTGCCAGGAATGTGCCAAGAACAGGTTGATCAGCCGGGTCACGCAAAAGTGGTTCGGAGAATTGAATA
>CAIKYI010000695.1 GCA_903831545.1 uncultured Methylobacter sp.
GTGAATCTAATATTTACTGAAATTGCACGACTGCATTCTAATTAGAAGAGTTTTCTAAATTATTGCGGATATAGTTGATGAAGAAATTAATAACCCAAAATATTTCAATTATTGAATTTGGACCTCCTATGACCATAAATGTGGTGTCATTTTAAAAATAAACTAAGCGAAAAAGCACGCAGTTAATTATGGAAAATCATTAGGCAGCAGCATGGATACCTATATTGGCAAAATTATTTTAGGAATTACCTTGGCTCTCATCAAGCCAAAATTTTATAAGACCAAGAAAATATTCGGTGCGAGTGCTATTCGAATTTTAGATATCGGTACAGCTAACAAGTCTTATGAAGAATCTAGATTGGTATATCCAACCGCAAAGTACACTGGACTTGATTTGTATGCCCCAAGTGTGATCCCAGAAAAGGGCGATGAGTTTTTGCAAATGAATCTTGAAGATATTGATGGGACGAAGATTGAAAATATATATGACTTAATTATTATGAATCATGTGTTGGAGCACCTGGGAAATGGCGAGGATGTATTTCGGATACTATGCAGAAAAATAGCTGAGCATGGTGTGGTGTATGCCGAATTTCCGTCGATTAAGACTATGTATAAGCCAAAAAATGGCTACAGATATCATTTTCATGACGATCCAACGCATAAAAGAATTTACTCACTTGAGACCCTTGTCAATATAGCTATGGAGGAGGGACTAAAGATTCATAGCTGCGGAAATGCTACTACGCCACTCAAATCTCTACTATCTATTCCTAGAGCGTTGATTAAGATGTTTATGGGTGGAAACGTTGGTGGCGAACTTATATTCATTCAAGGGAAAGTTTCATATATCTTATGCACTAAATAGCAGATTTAGTGGTTTGTCTTCTTTGTTGTCTATTTGATAGGGACACTTTGAAGCGCCTGGCATCCAATGAAATGCCGGGCCGCCGACCGGATATAAAACAAATCAGCCTTGCACCAAATGGATTTGAGTTTGTAACCAAGCGCACTCGCAAGTGCCTGTTCCTCGATCAGATGAACTTGGTTGTGCCCTGGACGAGATTTATAGTTTTGATCCAAACCTATGCGCCCATTGGTTTGGTACACAGCAGCGTCATTGGTACAGCATCCAGTGTTCATGACGTTTCCCAGGCCAGCGCTCTGCCGCACGGTGCGGGAAAGCATGTCCTATGGGGTTACCGGGCACCAAGGCGTCGATAAACACTTGGAAGCTACAGATATCAGTCGTCAGGTTGCCATGAGTCTAGGCAAGGGCGAGCATTGGGTAAGAACTTGCCGTTGGGCACCTTGCTTGACCAGGTCGAACAACTCCAGGCCAGTGTCAGAGCCAAGGTGGAGTACCCCTTCAGAGTTCTCAAGTGCAAATTAGGTTTCTCCAAGGTACGCTACAAAGGACTGATCTAGAACACCGCCCAACTGATAGCACGGTTTGCCTAAGCATCTTGAGGATGGCCAGAAAGCTGATTATGCAAGGAACTATTGCTTGCGTGCGTCTGCAAAGCGGGAAATGTTCGGTCAAACAGGCAATGAACCACCGTTTTTTAGTCAATCTGCCCTGAATTTCGATGAAATCGCGATTTGTGATTCAATTTATGACTGGTTAAGCATCGGCTCTCGCTTTTGTGATGGTTATTCGGATGTTACCTAGCAGCTTTTTTCAATGCTATTACTGAATGGATTGCTTACTCATGTTTTCTCCCAATGAAAGATAATCTCGCCATCCTCTCGATAGTGTTACCTACATATAACTATGTTGAAGGTCCAAAAGCTTTATTGGAGTTAGTGGATCAGTTTAATAATATCAACAATACCAATGATATCGAAGTAATTATCACGGATGACTCAACCGATAATTCCATTTGTACTTTGTCCAGGAAATATGCTTTTGCAAAATACAAGAAGCATATTCGAACTTCGAATCCGGTTGATAATTGGAATAGTGGTGTTAGACACGCAACAGGTAAATACATACTACTTTTTCATCATGACGAGCTATTTATTGATTACCATTATATTATTGAGCTGATATCTGTTCTGAATAGAAAAGAGGCTGAATTATATGTTTTGAGATGCCTTCTTAATTTGA
>CAIKYI010000696.1 GCA_903831545.1 uncultured Methylobacter sp.
AACACTTCGTCACTTAATTTAGTATCCATCACCAACAGGGCAAGTTTACGATAGAAAATGGTCATATCCGTTTCTACCGTTTGCAGCAAAATCAACAATTCGGTATTAAGTTCATCATCAGTAGCGGAGTCATAGACCGTTAGTCCAAGCTTGGCCGCGACCATATTTTGCCAGCCTTGCTCATAAGCCAGTTTATAGCTATTAAGTGCTTGTTGCAGGGGTTCAACCTGCTCAATTAACGGATAAATGGCGTTGGCCAGTTGGCCAAGATTCCAAAAAGCGATTTGCGGCTGGTTGCCGAAGCGATAACGACGATCTGTGGCATCGGTGGTATTGGGCGTCCAGTTGGGATCGTAGTTTTCCAGCCAACCATAAGGGCCATAGTCTATGGTAAGGCCGAGTATCGACATATTATCGGTATTCATTACGCCATGAACAAAGCCAACCCGTTGCCAGTGCACGATCATTTCTGCCGTTTTTCGGCAAATCTCTGCAAACCAGGCCAGATAAACCTCTACTGAAGGTTTACCCAAATGTGGGAAATCAGTGACAATGGTGAAATCTACCAGTTGTTTCAATAATTGATTATCGCCCCGGGCCGTATGAATCTGAAAGCTGCCAAATCGAGTAAAGGACGAGGCAACCCTGCAAACAACTGCACCAGGTTCAGCTACAGGATTACCGTTGTAAAACATATCCCGAATCACTTCTTCGCCGGTCAATATCAGGCTCAAGGCCCGCGTGGTGGGCACACCCAAATGATACATAGCCTCGCTACACAAAAATTCCCGCACCGAAGAGCGAAGTACCGCCAAGCCATCGGCGTTCCTTGAGTAAGGCGTGGCACCTGAACCTTTTAACTGTAAGGTCAAATGTTCGGTATTCGTGTTAAGTACTTCACCCAAATTAATAGCGCGACCGTCACCAAGTTGCCCCGCCCAATTGCCAAACTGGTGACCGCCGTAACAAGTCGCATAACAATCCATCCCGGTTAACTGTCGATTGCCGGAAAACACCTGGGCAAAATCGGCCGACTCACAGATTTCGGGGGTTAAATCCAGCAACTCCGCGACCTCAAGCGAATAGGCAACGGTTTGAGGTTTTGCAACATTGGTTGGTAATACCCGCGAATAACAGGCATTCATGACCTGACGACGATTATTAACAGTTTCTGGATCTGCGGGTAACTCGCGGATAAAACGATTATCAAATACCAGCTCATCAAGTTGTGTAATTTTAGACTGGGGATTCATCTGCGCTGTTTGCCAGGTATTGTGTCAATAAAAAGAAATAGCTGCTTATCAATATTCGAACCAATGAATAGCAACCCTTAAAAATTCTCCGCCTTGGCTCGGGCTTCTTTTGCTCCGGCGAAATTCTGTTGTTTTTCTCTGACATGGGCTATCAATAACCAGCAGTGCTTTTTTAACTTATTATCGGAAGCGGCCAGTAATGCAGATTTTTTGGCCAAATCTTCAGCCAGTCTAGGCTTCTCCTGTTTTAGCCTTAACAAAGCCAATTTATAAAACAAATTGGCATTTCGTGGCTCAATTCTGATGGCCCGTTCCAGGGAAGCCGCCGCTAACTCAAGATCGCCGCTTCGACTGTTTTGATTAGCGGCCAATACTAAAGCACCCACCGCCGGCGATAATGCCGCAGTGGCCTCCATTGGTTCAAACGCTGTTAAGCCTGGAGTAACAGAAGGCTGTGGTGGTTGTACCGGCGTAATAGTAGCTGTAGGAGCTGGCGCGGCAACCGATTCATGTGTTATCGCAGTTGCGGCTGGCGTTGTTGGCGCCATCTCTTCCATTTTGGGGGCAACAGGCGCTATTGGCGCTGAGTCGACATGTTGCAACTCTGGAGACGGTAAAGCTTCGGGCTTTATCACCGAATATTCTTTAAGTGGCTGTACTTTAAAAACTTCTTTAGAATAAGCGCTATTAGATCTGGATTTTTTTTGTGCGTTGGAGTTAGGTTTTACAGGCTTAGGCTGACTGCCGTAGACGGGCGCCGGTGGTTGCGAACCGTAAAATTCAGAACAACCAGGAAGCAATAAGGGTAAGGTACAGATTATGAGCAGGCGTTTAAGTATCATCATTTATTAAAAAAGCTCGATATTGTCAGATTGATCTTCTTCTTGATGGGTGTTTTTTATCGCCAGCGCTTCATAAACTGATTTACCTTCAACTATGGCATCAAACATCAGTTTTTCTGATTCCATCGTATATCGGGCCCGAATCAGAGTCTGAAACTGCCGCCATTCGGAAGGGTTATAAAGTCGATCAGGGCTTTCCACCAGCTCAGACAAACCTTTCAGATTTGACGTTACATG
>CAIKYI010000697.1 GCA_903831545.1 uncultured Methylobacter sp.
CGTGATTTGCCCGACATCACCGCATCAAAATCAACGTCAGCTATCGGGAAACGCATGCGTCAGCAGCCGACCCATTTGCGACATTGGGATATGGATTTAGGCTTCCTGATACCGGTCATTGGCAAAGTAAGTAAAACTATCAAATTGTTATTAAGGTCAGAGTAAATTTATAACTATCTCAGTTAATTTAAGTTTACTCTGACCCCAGTTATTCCAGTTATTCAACAGACCGGACAGCGACAGGCTCACACCCAGTACCAGGATTACGGCAAAGTGTTGACCGTGTTGTCTGCCGTAGCGGATCATCAGCGGGGATAGAATAAAGGCCATCACCGCCAGCGCCCAATCGGAAATGGGGACTTGAGTGCTGCTGCCGCTTCCGCCGCCACTGCCGGTGGGGATGATTTGCGATGCGCTGACGGCCAGCCCGTCGCTGTTGTAGCCGTGGCTTTCGCTGTAGCCGTTGGCGAAGGTTTGGCTGGTGATCAGTCAGAGGACGTTGGCGCTGATCTGCCCGACCAGCAAGGTGGCCGTGCCGCTAACCGGGGCGGTGACGCCGTTGATAGTGCCTATGGCGTTGCGGCCGTAGCTGACCGTGCGGTTGCCGGGCACTGTGCTTGCCCAAGCACCAAGGCTGTCAATATCAGCGATATGCACAATTAAAGGATGATCGGCCGGACGACCTTTGGCTTTAAATATTCCCGCTACCGCCTCGGCATTGCGGGCGTCAGCGCCCAGGCCGTAAACCGTCTCGGTTGGGAAAGCAACCAGACGGCCTTGCCTCAATAAATCAGCAGCATAGGCCAAGGTGTTAGCATCCGCCACAACCGGTTTCATGCCGGGCCGTCCTGCCCGGCACCCTAAGGGCGAGTGCAAATCGGCTCCCGGCGGTTTTGTCATAGTATTTTCACTCAAGCTGCTACGATTTCAATCAAGACTTCATCCGGGTTAGCCGGTTCGCCTTTAACCACATGCACGGCTTTAACGATTCCGGCTATCGGTGCTGTCACTTCGGTTTCCATTTTCATCGCTTCAGTGATCAAAACAGCTTGCCCAGCAACCACTTGCTGACCGACTTTGACCAACACATCAAGAATATTGCAGGGCATACTCACCACCACATCGCCCTCTGCCGAAGGCTTGACGCGCTTGCTGGAAATGGTGCTCTTAACCGCGCCCTGGGTACCGCCATCCAGAACTATTTCGTCCAGGGTTTCGACCACAATGTCCTCGGGAACACCATCCACCATGAAATAAAAATGCCGTAAAGTCTGATTTTTCGGGCCGGCACCGGTGACTTTGACGTGATAAGACTCGCCGTGCAGTGCCACATTAAACTCGGTCGGCGCTTTTTTAACGGCGTCAGCCGCTCTTGATTCAAGCTCCAAAGGTTCAGGCACCAGGGTGTTATTAGACCGCTGCACTAAAAACAGCCTGCCCACTTCAGGAAACATCGCATAACTCAGCACGTCTTCATCATTAAGCGCCAGCGCGCCGATTTCCTGACGAAGGCTCTCAAACTCCGGTTTAAGCAAATCAGCAGGGCGGCAGTCGATCACCTCTTCATTGCCGATGGCGCGGTTTTGCAACTCGCTGTCGACAGCTGCCGGTGCCTTGCCGTAGCCGCCTTGCAGATAACGTTTCACCTCATTGGTAATGGTCTCGTAACGTTTGCCAGTCAACACATTCAACACGGCTTGTGTGCCTACAATTTGCGATGTCGGCGTCACAAGCGGCGGATAACCTAGGTCTTTACGTACCAGCGGGATTTCTTTATACACTTCACCGATGCGATCCAGCGCATTGCGTTCTTTCAGTTGATTGGCCAAATTGGAAATCATGCCGCCGGGCACTTGAAACACATGCACCTGGGTATCGATGCCGGTGAATTCGCTCTCGTAACGATGATATTTTTTCCTGAGCTTGGCAAAATAACTGTTGACGGCCTGCAGCTTATCCAAATCCAGACCGGTGTCGTAAACCGTGCCGCGCAAGGCTGCTACCAGGCTTTCGGTCGGCGGATGGCTGGTGCCGCCCGCCCAGGATGACAAAGCGGTATCAATATGTTGACAGCCTGCTTCGATGGCTTTGAGCTGGCACATTTCCGCCAACCCGGACGTCGAATGGGAATGCAGATGCAACGGCAGGTCGACCGCATCTTTAAGCGCTTTTACCAGTTCGCCCGCCGCATAGGGCGTCAGTAATCCGGCCATGTCTTTAATGGCAATGGAGTCACAACCCAGCTCAGCCAGACCCTTGCCTAATGCGACAAAACCGGCCAGATCATGCACCGGACTGGTGGTATAACAAATAGTGCCTTGCGCATGTTTGCCGCTAGCTTTGACAGCTTCGATGGCAGTTTTAAGGTTGCGGATGTCGTTAAGCGCATCAAAGATCCTGAACACATCCATGCCGTTTTCGGCGGCCTTGACAATAAACGCCCGCACCACGTCGTCGGAATAATGGCGGTAGCCGAGCAGGTTTTGCCCGCGCACCAGCATTTGCAGGCGGGTAAGCGGCAGGGCCGCTTTCAGTTTTGTTAAGCGCTCCCAGGGATCTTCTTTCAGAAAGCGCAAGCAGGCATCAAAAGTAGCGCCGCCCCAGCACTCCAGCGACCAATAGCCGATATCGTCGAGCATGGCGCAGGCTGGTAGCATGTCTTCGGTGCGCAAACGGGTGGCGATTAAGGACTGATGAGCGTCCCGAAGAATAACGTCGGTAATATGAATTTTTTGCATCTGCTTTTTCCTTTAATTACAAGCCGGTATGGGCAGCCATAACAGCGGCGATAACGCTGGCCAGAATCTCGGGCCGGGGTTTATTGGAATAATTGACAAGCTCGGGGTATTTGTCGACAAAGCCGGTATTAAAGGTCGCGGCCCTAAACTCGGGATGTTTGAGGATTTCCAGATAATAAGGCATGGTGGTTTTAATGCCGAACAAGCCCATATCTTTCAAAGCCCGCTCGCCACGCTTGATCACATCTTCCCAGGTCAAGGCGCTGACAATCACTTTGGCCAACATGGAATCGTAAAAAGGCGGAATCTCATAACCGGTATAAATCGCGGTATCGGTACGCACACCCGGACCGCCGGGCGCATAATAGCGGGAAATCCGGCCAAAACTGGGCAAAAAGCTGTTTTGGGGATCTTCGGCATTAATTCGAAACTCAATGGCATAGCCACGCCTGACAATTTCGTGTTGCTTGAAGCGCAAGGTCAATCCGGCCGCCACCCGTATCTGTTCTTCGACGATGTCGACGCCGGTCACGGTTTCGGTAATGGTATGTTCGACTTGAACGCGGGTATTCATTTCCATGAAATAAAACCTATCCTTGTCGTCGAGCAGAAACTCCACGGTACCCGCATTGGTATAGCCGACGGCTTTGGCGGCAAGCACCGAAAGTCCGCCTATATATTGGCGTTGCGCCTCATCCAGTTGCGGGGACGGGGCTATTTCGATCAGTTTTTGATTGCGCCGTTGTATCGAGCAGTCGCGCTCGTAAAGATGGATGGTATTGCCATGATGATCGGCCAGAATCTGAACTTCAATATGCTTGGGATTAACCACGCATTTTTCCAGAAACACATCGGCGCTGCCGAAAGCTTTGGTCGCCTCGGAAATAACCCGTTGATAATTCTTGTGCAAATCATCGGCATTATCACAGCGCCGAATACCACGGCCGCCGCCGCCCGAGGTGGCTTTGAGCATAATCGGGTAACCGATGGTTTCAGCCACGGCAAGCGCATGTTCAACGCTATCCAGGTTGCCGTCCGAGCCGGGGGTTACCGGAATGCCAGCGGCAATCATCGCTTTTCTAGCCTCGGTCTTATTACCCATGCGCTGAATGACCTCCGCCTCAGGGCCGATAAAAATAATGCCGCGTTCTTTGCAGACTCTGGCAAATTGGGCGTTTTCAGACAGAAAGCCGTAACCCGGATGAATCGCGTCACAGCCTGAAGCGGCAGCCAAATCGACCAACGCATAGATATTAAGATAACTGGCAACCGGCTCACTGCCGATGCAATAGGATTCATCGGCTTTTTTAACATGCAGCGCAAAGCGGTCTGCTTCCGAATAAATGGCGACCGAACGTATACCCATTTCGGTACAGGCGCGAATAATGCGCACCGCGATCTCGCCTCGATTGGCAATTAGAATTTTTCTTAACATAAGTATCCCCCAAAACGTGCCGATTGCATTTAGTGAACCACATGTAAGCTGGAAAACACTAAATCTTCCAGAAACCTTACAATCTCCGACTCATCTTTGTTTTCCCCAAAGTCTGTCAGTGATGGCAGATTAGTCATAAAAAAATTCTGGAAATGCGCCATTTCGATAATGGTGGACGCTAATGATTTTGGATATTTATAGTGTGGGTTACACTCCAAAATCATCTTTCCGATAATAGCGCAAAGGTCTTTGTAAGGTTTAAACAAGTGATCCTTGTTATCTTCCGATACCCGTTTGGTCAAATAGGCTTTGGTCCCCTCGGTAATAATAATTTGATGCAGGAGGCTTTCATCGACATAACTGGTTCTAATATCGTCCTCCACTGTGGTAGCCAGTAAGTCAATGATCATTTTGAGCTTAACCACGGGGTCTTGAATATTGTTGGTCTGAAAAGTAACCTGGTATTCAAGCCAGCTCCAATACCAGGCAGTAAGATAGATCAGCAGCCTATGCTTGTTTTCAAAATACCGGTAAATTCCCGCTTCCGTCGAGCCAATATCTAAGGCCAATTTTTTAAACGTAAAGGCTTCGAAGCCATTTTTATAGATTAGTAGAATGCTGTTCTGAATGATTTTTTTGCCCAGCTCGGATTGCTCCGGATCCCTGAGAAATAATTTTTCATTCATTTTAATTTGTACATGTATGTCCATAGTTGCTTGGTTTAGCTTTTTTCTTTGAATTTAAGGCATTGAATCGATTGTTTTAACAAGAGCTTAATTTGGCCCGTGTAAAAATAATAACAGAAAGTATTGCATCCTGTAAAGATAGTGATACTATCTTAATAAAATAGCGTTGCTTCTTTTCACTGTGAGCGGCATAACACGGTAGCAATGAATTCTAAAATTTTGGTCTAAGGATTAGTAATATGAAAGATTCTATACAGCTACATAGCAACAAGGATGAATCACCCGGTTTTCTGCGTGGAGGACTGATGTGGCGAGGTTCAGTTACACCGCTCATTTTCTCCAGCCTGCTGTTAATGACTTTCTACTGTTTGTTAATAGTTGTATTGGATCAATACTGGCGACCCTTAGCGCATCTTGCTGTGACTCCGTTCGAATATACCGGTGTGGTACTCGGTCTGGTGCTGGTGTTTCGAACTAATACCGGTCACGAACGCTGGTGGGAGGCTCGAAAATTATGGGGTGGCATTGTTAATCAAAGCAGAAACCTTGTCATCCAGGCTTTAAATTACGCCGGAGGTTTCAATGACGGCCTCCAAGAGAATCTATGGCATAAAGACATGGTGAAGTGGACCGTTGCATTTTCTTTTGCCGCTAGAGAATCCTTACGCAATAGCAAAAACCTGGATGATTTAACCGATTTACTGAGTCAGCACGAACTTGAGGCACTGAAGTCTTCTGGTCACATGCCGCTGTTTGTTGCCAACAAATTAGCTTCTTTATTACAACAAGCCCGGTTGAGCAATCATATTGACGGCTTTGTTTTTGAGAAACTGGAAGGACAACGGATTTTGCTGATTGACAACATGGGTGGCTGTGAAAGAATCCTTAAAACCCCTATGCCAGTGGTTTATGCCATTAAAGCCAGACGGTTTATTTTGATTTTTTTATTATTACTGCCGTTTTCATTAATAGAAAACTTGGGGTTCAGTGCCGTATTTATTTATTTTCTAGTCGCTTATCCATTGTTATGTTTGGATAGAATTGGTATTGAGCTTCAAAATCGATTTGACTCCAAAAATTTTAGCCACTTACCTTTGCTCACTATTTGCGACGGTATAAAGCTTGACTGTTTGACGTTGCTGGAACAAGCGAAAACA
>CAIKYI010000698.1 GCA_903831545.1 uncultured Methylobacter sp.
ACATTATTGGGAATCTCACACATCACGTAAATCTCCAGGCCTTGCTCGCCACGCATTAATCCCAATTGTGCCATATAGTCAAGAACACGTTTGGCTTCCTCAACACGACGGCAAAAAGGGATCATCAATATTACATTAGTCAAACCCATCTGTTCCCGGACACACTTCATGGCCTTACATTCCAACGCAAAGCCTTCAGCATAGGCAGGATGAATATAACGCGATGCGCCACGAAAACCAATCATAGGATTAGCTTCATCAAATTCAAACCATTTTCCACCCAGCAAGGTCGCATATTCGTTGGTTTTAAAATCAGACATCCTTACAACTACCGGCTTGGGATAAAATGCGGCCGCGATGGTGCCGACACCTTCAGAGAGCTTCTGGACAAAATAATCTTCTGCGCTTGTATAATTGGCATATAGTCGAGCTAACTGATCCAGTTCACTGGCGTCTTGAACTTGCTCCGGGTGTATCAACGCCATGGGATGCGCCTTGATGTATTCGGTGATGATAAACTCCAGTCGCGCTAAACCTACGCCATCATTAGGCAAAAAACTGGCTTTAAAAGCCAGTTCCGGATTGCCAATATTGAGCATGATTTTGGTTTTTGGACGCTGCAATCCAGACAAATCAGTTGTCTCAATATCAAAGTCCAACTCCCCGGAATAAACTTTACCGATATCACCTTCCGCACAGGAGACAGTAACCGGATTATTTGGTTTAATCATCATCGTGGCATTGTCACAGCCTACGACCGCTGGAACACCTAATTCACGCGATATAATCGCAGCGTGACAAGTCCGCCCCCCACGATTAGTGACTATCGCCGAGGCTATTTTCATCACTGGCTCCCAATCCGGTGTGGTCATATCTGCAACCAGTACGTCGCCAGCCTTAAAGTTCTTTAATTGCTCGATTGTATCAATAACTCTTGCATGGCCTGCAGCAATCTTGCTACCCACGGCATGTCCGGTTATGAGGGGCTCTGCTTTCTGTATAAGGGAATATTGTTCCAATATCATGCCATTTAATTGGGAAACAACAGTTTCCGGTCTTGCCTGAACAATATACAGCACACCGTCAAGACCATCTTTCGCCCATTCCATGTCCATCGGCCTGGTAAATCCGGCTTTTGCAGTGTAATGTTTTTCTATTTTAATGGCATAGTCAGCCAAGGTCAGGACATCGTCATCGCTAATGCAAAAACGATTGCGTTCATCAACCGAAGTCACGATATTACCGGTAGATTCACGGGTACGCCCATCACTGTAGACCATTTTTATTTTCTTTGCGCCCAGCGTCCGTCTTAACACCGCGCGATGACCTTGTATAAAAGTGGGCTTGTGTACATAAAACTCGTCTGGATCTACAGCACCTTGCACGACATTTTCACCCAAACCAAAAGCACCGGTAATAAAGACAACATCCTGGAATCCAGATTCGGTATCCAGAGAAAACATCACGCCACTGGCACTTAAATCAGAGCGTACCATTTTCATAATACCTATCGACAAGGCGAGTTTGAAATGGTCAAAGCCTTGATCGACCCGGTAGTGTATGGCTCGATCGGTAAAAAGACTGGCAAAGCATCGTTTACAAGAGTCTAGTAACGCCTGTTCTCCACGTATATTTAGAAAAGTATCCTGTTGTCCTGCAAAGCTCGCCGTTGGCAAATCTTCAGCTGTGGCAGAACTACGAACGGCAACACTTAACTCATTACCATACTGTTTTTTTAATTCAGTGTATGCAGCGATAATTTGCTGCTCAAGGTCTTCCGGAAAGGGGGCTGCATAAATTATTTCCCTCGCTTTAAGGGCTCGCTTGGCAAGATCAGAAACATTCTCCGGATTTAAATCATCCAGGGCCTCATGAAGCGCTTCCCAACCCTTTGCTTGATCAAGGACATAACGGTAAGCTTCAGCCGTTACAGCAAAACCGTTTGGAATCTGAATACCTTGAGGCTTAAGTTCCCTATACATTTCACCCAAGGACGCATTCTTGCCACCTACCAGCGGTACATCTTCTATCGTTAACTCATTAAACCAACGTATATAATTTGCTTGCTCGGACATATTGATTCCTTAAACGAATAAATC
>CAIKYI010000699.1 GCA_903831545.1 uncultured Methylobacter sp.
AAAATATATGGAATCACTTAATACAATCAAAGAACTGGGTTGTTCTGCCTTGAGACTTTCCTACACGGAATGGCTGGTTATTGAAGAGCCGGTATTTTTTAATTTTGCGGAGACCCAAGAGGACAAGCAATGGCTATTTTTGCAACAGGCAAATTGTTTGCAAGCTTATACAGCGCAGGTTGCTTTAGTCCGGCTTGGCGAAAAGCTCTACAAATTAACCGGTAAACAGCGCCAGAAACTGTGGGCATCCGGCAAAATTAAGCCACCTGAATGTCTGATTGCCCAGGTTTTCGAGCTTACTGAAGAACAGTTTTTGGCGTTAACCGCCGAAGCGAAACAAAAGCAATTAGAAGAGCTGCCTTCAAATGAGGTGGTCAAGGCTATTTATATAGAATTAGGCTTGGTTTTTAGTTCAACCCGTTTGCAGCAGGGCTTTATTAATGAGGCTATTAATATCGCTTTGCGGGGCAGGCAGCGGGGATTACAGGACAGAAGAAAAACTCAGGAAAAAGAAGAAATTGATATGAAGAAGGCTATCCTGTTGTTCACCCCAGAGTTAAAGGTGATCGATAGCTTAAACCCAAAAGCGGATATTTTTGCGACAGGCGTTTTAGCCGGTGCACTGATCATGTTGAGCCTTAATAAACCGATTCATGAATTTTTGGTACGGTTGAATGCGCGTCAGGGCGAAATAAAGGATGGACTTGATGATCCGGTTGAAAGTCTGCTTAAAGCAATTCATAACCATAGAATGGATCAGCGCACCATGCAGGCCTATATGTCTATTGAACTCTGTAAAAAGACAATACAAGCGATTAGTTCTTGGGAGGAAGGATCGCAATCAACCAAATATTGGCGAAAACGGGATTTAACTGGGGTTGATCACCGGCCGTATGTCCGTGAACTTAGACTGCTAAAACAGATTAATGCGATTAGGGATTTATAAAAGACTGCTGCTTAGCTTTTTTGTTTTCTGCAGTCCTGTTTATGGCAAAGATTTACGGGTAGTCATTGCTTACCCTGCGTCCGAGACGGCTCAAGCGCCAATCTTTGCGCATGTTATTGAAGGGATAGAAAAAGAGCTAGGCCCTCTAGAAAGGCTCGAAGTACCCGAGAGAGCTGATGCCGTGCAAGCGCAACTGGATCGGTTGCATCCCGATAAAATCATTGTCCTGGGGAAAAGGTTGGCCGAGATTGTCAACAAGACCTCCTACCTTAAGCAATCGCTGGTGGGGTTAGCTCATTTTAACGCCGCAGAATACAACGGCGTGAGTCTGGTTCTTGATAGCCAAAGTCTGGTCGCACAACTTTCCCGCTTCGTCCCCTCCATCAAACGGGTGTTTGTCGTCCAGCAAGCCGGATATCAGACCATTGACGTTGGCTCTGCTCCTTCCGAGTCACATCCCGCGCTGGTCATACGAGAAGGAATCGATCAGTTAGCGACCATTCGCTTGCTGGGTCACTTAGTGGAAGAGGAGGCGACCAACACTGATGCCGTCTTTATCCCGGCAAATTTGCCTCTCGATATTCTTTATGAGGTTGCTAAAGTCGCGTGGGATAAAAAAGTCATGCTGCTGTCAACCAACCTGGCCCACTTAGATACCGGGACACTGATTGGTTTTTACCCCAATGAGCTTGCCTTAGGCACACAACTGGGGCAGTTAGCTAAACAAAAGAATCCCGGATACCAGAGCCTTACCGGGATTAATTCAGCTTTGAACAGGAAGGTCGCTCAGCATCTTACAGTTGATTTTTCCCCCGCAACACTTGACCTGTTTACGGTACAGATCAAATGAATTTACCTGCCCATCTCAATTTACGA
>CAIKYI010000700.1 GCA_903831545.1 uncultured Methylobacter sp.
ACCAGAAATTGTATTACTCCGCCGTTGGAGTTCTCAATTTATACAAAGCAATATCGATGCCACATAAATACAACCTAGCCACATTCATACTTTTAACATAATAATCAATTACTTAAATAACCTCTTGATTTTCTTACATGGATGGCTTTATTAGCTGAGCGCCTCACAACTGCGCATTTTTTTAAAACCATGCACTAAAATAGCGCCTGATTTAACTCAGTTAGCCCAATAAATCCTCAACAGACACCAGCACCCGCGCCACATCAATCAAGCGCTTATTCTGACTCATGGCATTTTTACGCAATAATTGATACGCGCCATCTTCATCCAGTCCTTTACGCACCATAATCAAGCCTTTGGCTTTTTCGATAATTTTTCGGTCAGCCAGTTTGGATTTGGTATCATCCAATTCTTTACGCAACGCCTGAAACTCTCGGAACCTTGCGATCGCTACTTCTACGACAGGCATGATTTGGGCATGGTTAAGACCATCCAGCATATAGGCGCTGACACCTGCCCGGATGGCCTCCTGCATAAAGCCCTTATCATTCGGGGCGGAAAACAAAATAATAGGTTTGGCTTGTTCGCGGTTTATTTCGCGCATTTGCTCAAGGGTATCCCGACCTGGCGCATCCATATCGATGATGATAATGTCTGGTTGAAGCGCCAAGACATTGTTGCTGAGATTGGCATCGTCATTTAATTTGGCAATAACCCGATGACCGGCATCTTCCAGCGCCTGCTTTACAATCGCACTGCGTCCCGAGTCATTATCAATTAACAAGATATTTAATTTAGGCATAAATTAAATACTTGTTCGCCAGTAAAACATGCCCGGAATACCGGCATTTTATGGATTACCATGCCCCTGCTCCACACGAAGCATATTTTAATATTCGAGGCGCGGCTCATCGGTTACCGCCTGAACAGCGCTGAGCAAGTTCATCACTACGCTGGTCAAAAAAAGTATCGCTACCCATGGCAATTAATCCCGAATCACTGGCAATGTTCCAACCCTGCGGATGAGTACCTTCGTTTTTCCGGTCATATATCGGACAGGGAAGACTTAATGTCTGAGCAGCTTGCCTGTATAAATCAGGACGATAAATCCTGGCTGCCAATTCGGGTATGTTAACCGATGCTTGCAGATGCCCCCAACGCTGCATTTGACCAATTATCCATTCAGCATGTGACAACCACGGAAACGTCGCGGCATACCGATAAAATACATTAAAGTCGGGTAACTGCACGACAGGTTTATCGACGCCATATTGAAACTCACCACATTCAAAGACACGTAACACCGAAGGATTAACCGGCACATAATCCTTTTCGGTCAAAAGCGCACAAGCCTCGGCACGGTGTTCTGTTTGTTCCAGCCAAAGCGCACTCTTTAGGAGCGCCCGGATTAACGCCTGGTGAGTATTGGGATATTGCCCTGCCCAGGCACAGGTTACACCCAGTACTTTTTCCGGACTGTTTTGCCAGATATCGACACTGGTAATGAGTGTAGCGCCTACGTCTTGAGCGATGGCCTGACTGTTCCACGGCTCGCCCACGCAAAAACCGTCAATTTGTTCTGTTGCCAAGGCGTTCACCATTAAATGAGGTGGAATAACCACCAGGCGAACATCGCGATCAGGATCAATACCGGCGCTTGCCAACCAGTAGCGCAACAAATAGTTATGACAGGAAAACGGAAATACGTGTGCGAAAGTCAGGGGTTTAAGCCCCTTATTTTGATTTTGTAAAATCAAGTCTTTAAGCGCAACTATGGAATTTAAGGGCTCAACAACACTTTGTCCGTTTACTTCGAGTAATTTTTGGTACAAGCCTCGCGACACGGTAATTGCATTGCCGCCCAAACCTAACGATAAAGCGCTTAACATCGGGGTATTTAAACCATCCAGATTTAAACTGGCAGCTATCGGCATTGGAGCCAGCATGTGACCGGCATCTAATACACCGGCTGAAACCTTGTCACGGATATTTGCCCATGACGACTCGCTGTGTAAGTTGACAGCCAATCCTTCAGCGCTGAAAAATCCTTTTTCTTTGGCAATGACTAAGGGCGCACAATCTGTAAGCGGAATAAATCCCAGGTTGAGCGATACTTTTTCAGGTAAATCGTTAGATATTGGCGCCATAACAGTCAAAAGTTCCATGAGTCAGCATAAACAAAGCGTATCTATTGCACTAAATAAAAACAAGATTCCCGTGCCTTTGGCGATGAAGCCCCATCGTTGTTAAATATTATATTCCGCGCAGAATATAAAACACACTTAAAGCGAGTTCCTGAAAATTTAAAAGCAATCTGTATGCCGCACAAAGATTTAAGGGTCTTCGAGAATTTAACTCCTGTGACCGGAAGAAAACACCAGCTACGAAGCCGGCGTGAAATGGCAGTTGTTCGGACACGGCCTGCTCGCGACGGCCGCCGTGTTCCGCACCGAGAAGACGAACGCCCGCGTGACCGACGCGCTCGGT
>CAIKYI010000701.1 GCA_903831545.1 uncultured Methylobacter sp.
ATTTTAGACATAAAAAAAGCACTTGGTTTTAATCTAAGTGCTTGTTTTATATGGTGGCGATAGGTGGACTTGAACCACCGACCCCGGGGTTATGAATCCCGTGCTCTAACCAGCTGAGCTACATCGCCATTTAAGAGGTTTATTTTATCTACTAATTATAAGAGGCAGGGTTGCTTATGTCAATGTTTACTCTTCTCCAATATTTGGTGATTGTTTTTTGTTATATTTAAAATTGGGGTTGGGACTTGGGTGTTTCAAAATAGTCCTGATTAGGGTTTATGATGGGTCGAGAGTTGAACAAGCTGACAATCTGTTTGACCTTAATATTCTGTAAAGACCTTAATTGGTGCGGCATCATTAATAATTGCACCAATGTGGTGTGGCAAGATTGGGGATATCCATTATAAATGAACTCATAACAAGGATTTAGCATACCTGACAAGATTGGCACATCGATTGCTGTGAACCTGTAATAAGGGTACTAGGCTATCCTGGATTAATAAAGCTTCCGTGGAAAAACTATTCCGGCCTGGTTTGCAGTTCATTATTTGGGATACGAATAAACTAATTGTGTTTAATACTCAGAATGTCTTCTCCCAATAGAGCTTTCTCTGTAAGGCATCTATAAGGCAAACTCCTGACGTCGTGGTGCTAAGGCGGGTATTTTCCTAATGAATACACTTAAATTAATCATATAAAAAATGAAAGTAGAAAAAAACCTATTCCCATATTATCAGCCTATTATCGGTGCAGCTAGTGGATCTATCATTGGATACGAAGCATTAGCCCGACAATATGATGCCAATGGCCTTGTTATTTCGGCTGGTGATCTATTTTCATCGATTGACATTCCGACAGATCAGCTACTTTCTTGGGATCGGGAGGTTAGACGGCTCGCATTAAAGCAATTTAGTCAATCAAATTACAATGGCTATTTATCAATCAATATTTCGGCCTCTTGGGTTGACCTGATTGTAGACTTCAACTCCTTGCCGACTGTGCTGATGTTGGATGAATTTAATATCGACAGAAGCCGTGTTATCGTTGAAATTACAGAATCAAAAGGAGATCTGGACAAGCTGGTTGAAATTGCTGCCGTTTATCGCAGGCATGGTCTGAAAATAGCTATTGATGATTTTGGCGCCGGGTTTTCGCAGCTGGAAAGGGTTGTAGCCATACAGCCTGATATTATTAAGCTTGACATGCAGTTATTTCAGAATGCCGCTCGAGGTGGTATTGCCAGTGATATAGTGCATTTAATTTCCCGCCTGGCTAAACGTACAGGTTGTCGCATTGTTTGCGAGGGTGTAGAAACCGTTGATGACTTCCATTTTGGATTAAGTTGTGGTGCCCAATATATGCAAGGTTTTTTGTTTTCGCACGCCACTGCGGATTTTAAGCAACCCACACATTATAAAAAACAAATTAGTTCATTAAGAAAAACTTTTTTGACGCGAACCCTGGTCAAAGAAAAGCGTAAATTGCAGTTTATATCTAACATTAAGAGCTTGATCGAGCTTTTGAAAATTGCGCTTGAAACCGACTTTAACCTTCATAAAATATCTGCGCATCCGTTCGAGAAAAGTGGCGTTTTGCGGTTCTATTTATGTAATAACGAAGGCGAGCAAATATCATCTAATTTTAATTTTTCCGATACGAAATGGTTTGAAGATACCTCTCAACTTGGGTTTAACTGGGCGTGGAGGCCTTACTTTTATCAATTGCTTGCGCTTGAATCAGTAAAAGACAGCTATCGTTTGGTAACTTCGGAGCGCTATCGGGATTTTAATACAGATATGTTGTGTAAAACTCTGGCTCTCAGACTCGATGAGGAGCGTATTTTATTGATTGATATTGCCGCCGAATGGGTATAAATATTTGTTTTAATGAATAATAAGCCTATTCCAAAAAGCATCCCCGTCTGTTTGTTGTTATCCATTAAACATTTCAGGTTTAAGTTTTTAAAAATGCCAAGCGAGAGTTTAATCAATTAATCATTGGAACGAATTAGCGTTTTTTCTGGTGTTTGGAATAATACGCTTGACGGATTAATGCAATCTTATACAATACACGGCTGATTGCGGAGCGGTAGTTCAGTTGGTTAGAATACCGGCCTGTCACGCCGGTGGTCGCGGGTTCGAGCCCCGTCCGCTCCGCCAATTATCTGCGCAGTCTTTCTTGTTGCAAATTCCATAAATATTCACAAGCAGTGATTGAATTTTATCAATCCGTCCTGGCTTTAGTTCGTTTAAACAGCTTAAAATCTTTAAGAACTAATATTTTAAAAATAATCCCGTTAGTTATGCTGTAAAATTACCCATTTTTATCTTTGTTCACAGATGACAACCAGACAATCGATACCTCGAATCGCAATAACCCCCGGCGAACCGGCAGGCATAGGGCCAGATCTTTGCATTCAGCTTGCACAACAGGATTTACCCTGCGAAATTATCGTTATAGCCAGCCCACAATTACTGGCGGAGCGTGCAGAACAGTTAGGGTTGTCGGTTAAGATAAATGAGTTTGATAGTACCAGGGTGGTTGTTGCCCAGAAGGCAGGAACTCTGTCAGTGTTGCCGGTCAAGTTGGGGGTCGGCGCGTGCTGCGGACAACTCAATTCGGCTAATAGTCGCTATGTGTTAAAAACCATTACCAAAGCAACTCATGGTTGTTTCGAAGGCACTTTTTCCGCGATGGTAACCGGGCCTGTTCATAAGGGTATTATCAACGATGCAGGCTTTGCTTTTACCGGTCATACCGAGTTTATTGCCGGGATTACCGGTGGGCATCCGGTCATGATGCTGGCAACGCCGGGTTTGCGCGTGGCGCTGGTAACGACGCATCTGCCTTTATCAGAAGTCAGTTCAGCAATTACCCATAACCGTTTACGTAGAGTTATTTTGACGCTTGATGGTGAATTGCGTTCACGCTTTGGAATTGCCAATCCTAAAATACTGGTTTGTGGGCTTAATCCTCATGCCGGAGAAAACGGTCATTTGGGTAAAGAAGAAATCGAAATTATTGAACCTGTACTTCATGGTCTCCGTAAACAGGGTTTGAATCTTCAGGGGCCATTGCCGGCGGATACATTGTTCACCGAAAAATATTTGGCTACAGCAGATGCGGTATTGGCGATGTATCATGATCAGGGGTTGCCGGTACTTAAATACAGGGGTTTTGGGCAGGCCGTTAATGTCACTTTGGGCTTGCCGATTATTCGCACATCGGTCGATCACGGTACAGCTCTGGATCTTGCCGGTACCGGCAACGCAGATTTTGGCAGCCTGCAATTCGCGCTGCAAACTGCTTTAGTAATGGTTTCTCAATAATGGCACATATTCCTCGCAAACGTTTTGGTCAGAACTTTCTACATGACCACAATATTATTTACAATATTATCTCCAGTATTCAAGCTACATCTAATCAGCACTGGGTTGAAATTGGACCGGGGCAGGGCGCCTTAACAGAGCCACTGCTCAATGAAAAAGTGCGGTTAGACGTCGTTGAGTTAGATCGGGACTTGGTGGTTTTGCTGAGGGATAAATTTAAACAATACCCTAATCTGAAAATTCACAGTGCCGATGCTTTAAGGTTTGATTTTTCCGGCTTGGCCAGTACAGGGGAAAAGTTACGCGTCATTGGCAATCTTCCCTATAACATTTCAACTCCCTTGATGTTTCATTTATTGGATAATGCGTCTTGTATTGAAGATATGCATTTCATGCTGCAAAAAGAAGTGGTCGACCGGATTTGTGCGGCCCCTGGCAGTAAAAAATATGGCAGACTCAGTGTTATGATGCAATATTATTGTTTGCCC
>CAIKYI010000702.1 GCA_903831545.1 uncultured Methylobacter sp.
AGCGAAGTTCAATCGCTGTCGGCTGAAATTGACCGGGTTGCGCAAAATTCTTCTTTCAACGGCTCCAAACTGCTGGATGGCTCGTTTACCGCCAAAAACTTCCAGATTGGTGCCAATAATACTACCAGCGATACCATCACGATCGCCAGCATTGCCAGTGCCCGGACTTCGGCGCTGGGCGGTGTAGGCGCTACCTCCGCCGCTACGATTACCGGTGGACCAACCACTGCCACTTTAGCTGCCGGTGATTTAACGCTGAACGGACAACAGGTAGGCGCTGCCGCTCTGGGCAGCGCCCCCGGCCAAAGCACCGCCAGTGCTTTTTCCATCGCGGCGGCCATTAACAAGGTGTCCGCCGATTCCGGCGTAATCGCGACCGCCAACACCAATACCGTGACCGGTAGTGCTGTTTTGCCTGTAAACGCTACTGCGATAGCTGCCAACACTTTCAGTATCAACGGGATCAATGTAGGCGCTGTTGCCGCAGGCACAACAGGCGCTGGCCAAGGTGCCAACGTGGCGGCCGCCATCAATCTGATAGCCACACAAACCGGCGTTAGTGCTTCAGCCAATGCGACATCGGGCGCTTTAACGCTGACCTCGACTGATGGGCGTGACATCGCTATCGGCATAAATGGTACTGCGTCAACTACAACGCTCGCCGCCTCAGCCAAAACCACTTTGCTCGCTCAAACCGGTCTTGCAACCGGCGTAGTGGGTCAGCAAGGCAACATTGCCGTTGCTGGTGCTGCAGTTGCTAATGGCCAAACTTTTACGGCAGCCGCTACAACAGCCGGTGGCACGATTGCCGCCGGTCCCTTGATGGCAAACGGCACAGCCTTGGGTGCGGTTACCTTAACCACCCAACTGGCCAATAATGCTATTGCTGCTGGCTCCAGCACGGCTGCGGCAGGTACAAAAGTTGCTGCTGCAGCTGCTGGCACGACAGCGGGTACACTTGCAGCGGGAGCATTGTTAGCGAACACCGCCACTGGCGGAGCAATTTCCATCGGCGCCGTTACATTGGGTACCGATGCTGTAGTCAATGGTACTGCCATCGCGGCTGCAATCACTGCTGCGCTTGCAGCGGCCACCGGTGGCGCTGGCGCTAACGGTTCTGCTGCTGCCGATGGTACAGGTAAAATTACCATCACTGCAGGTACTGATGCCATTACCCTAAGTTTGAGTAGCATAGCCATAGATTCGGGCACGGCAGTCACCAATCTTGCCACAATGGGTGCACAGACAGGTTTTGACGCGGCCCAATTAGGTACTCAGGCAAATGGTGGTGATGCATACAATGGACAGCAACTCGCAGCGGCGATGAATACTGCGTTGGCGGCGACAACGGGTGGTGCTCCCGTTAACGGTAGCGTGGCTGCCAATGTAGGAACTGGGCTGATCACCACAACCAAAGGCACAGGTACTATGGTGTTCGGTATAGCCGGCACAGCAACCGATCCGGTAGCAGCTTTAGCTACCCAAGCCACACTCAATACGCAAACGGGTTTGTCTACAGCCCGGTTGGGTCTGCAGGCGTCAGTTTCATCCAGTGCGGCCAATCACGGCACGCTCACCTTAAACAGCACTAGCGCCAGCGGCATCGTCTATGGCGGCAGCAGCGCGACCTCGGTCGGGCTTGCGGCAAGTGGCACTGTGGTGGCAACCACCGTTTCCACGGTATCCAGTATCGCAGCTATGAACGTGCTAACCGCAACCAATGCCTCCAACGCACTGAGTGCCATTGATGGTGCCCTGGCGACGGTTAACAGTTCGCGTGCGGCACTGGGTGCCTTTCAAAACCGTTTTACCACGGTGGTGAACAGTCTGCAAACCACGACGGAAAACCTGACCGCTTCGCGCGGCCGCATCATGGATGCCGACTTTGCCAAAGAAACCTCCAGTCTGTCACGGGCACAAGTCCTGCAACAGGCAGGTACGGCGATGCTGGCCCAAGCCAACCAATCCTCACAAGGTGTTTTGAGTCTTTTGAGATAAAAAGGCGGCAGGATCTGCCCGGCGGCAACGCCGGGCTTCTGTTTTTCCTGTTACAAGCAACATAGGTGGCCACAATGGACATTAATACCAATACGTCGCAACAGCCAGCGGCTGTCAGCACACCTTTAAAGGGGGTCAATACCAGGCAGGCCGTTGAGTCGTCAGCTAAAACTGTGGACGATGTTGGCAAGACGACAGCGGCGATGGCCTTAAAGTCCGCTGGCGTTGCTGAGGTGAGCAAGGAAAAGGAAACAAAAAAAGAGGATGATTTGCAGCAAGCGGTCAGTAAGATCAATGATTTTGTACAAAATCTACAAAGTAATTTGCAATTCAGTATTGATAAAAAAAGCGGCGCCATGGTTGTTAAGGTTATCGACACCAAAAGCGATAAGGTTATCAGGCAAATTCCCACTGAAGAAACGCTTAAGATGGCTCGCCTTATCGTCGAACAAAGAGATGACGCAGCTTTTAATATTTTTAGTTCAAGAGTCTAACGGTTTAATTAAAGGAGACCAACCATGTCCACAATTACTTCTTCAGGATTAGGCTCCGGACTTGATATAAAAGCCTTGGTAATGCAACTGGTTACGGCTGAAGGGCAACCTGAGGCTATGCGGCTGACGACTAAAGAAGCTAAATTACAAGCCGATTTGTCGGCCATGGGATCGCTTAAAAGCGCTTTGTCCACTTTTCAAACGAATGTGCAAGGGCTAAAAAGTGCCTCTATATTTCAGGCGCGTATAGCCACCTCCAGTAATACTGATTTATTTACGGTTGCTGCGGATAGTTCCGCTGTGGCCGGTAGTTTTTCCATTAAAGTTGCGCAACTGGCGCAGTCAGCAAAAATGCGTTCCGGTGATTTCAGCAGTGACACGGCTCTGCTTGGAGCAGGTACGCTAGCCATCAACTTGGGCGCAAGCAGTTTTACACTGACCACTGATAGTACGACGACGCTGGCGGGGGTTCGTGATGCTATCAATAAAGCCTCTGATAACCCTGGTATTACAGCCTCGATCATTAAGGTCGATAGCGGCTCTCAATTGGTGCTGACTTCGAGTAAAACAGGCGCAGCTAATGCGATAAGCATTACCGCTACACCGGTCGTTCCTGATCCGGGTAACGATTTAAGCCGATTGGCAACCGCCAGTTTGACATCTGTTCAGGACGCGAAGGATGCCATTATTTATGTCGACGGCAAAGATGGTGATTTGATAACAGGGAAGGTAACCCGAGCCAGCAACAGTTTTTCTGATGTTGTTCCCGGCGTAACTTTTACGCTGAATAAAGCGGATGCAAATACCACCGGAACCTTGAGTGTTGCCGTGGATCCCACCGCCACCACCACAAAAGTTGTCGGTTTTATTAACGCTTATAATTCACTGGCCCGCACCATGAACAGCTTGTCCAGTTATGATGCCAGCACCAAAAAGACGGGCACTTTATTTGGCGATTCGACCTTACGGGGTTTGAAAAACCAGATTAGCCGGGCTTTGGGAAATGCGGTGGACGGTGTATCAGGGTTTTCAACGTTAGCGGAAATCGGTATTAAAACCGATAAAACCGGTGCGCTTGTGCTTGATTCCACCAAGTTTAATAGCGTTATGGCTTCAAATC
>CAIKYI010000703.1 GCA_903831545.1 uncultured Methylobacter sp.
AATTTGAAGCAGATGTTCAGAATGGTATGATCAAAATACCCAATGAATATAAAAACCTGGATTCAAAACATTTAAAAATAATTGCTCTGCTTGATGACACAATGAACATTAAGCCAGCAGAGAAAAATACAGAATTTACAGATGAATATATCAATGAGCACTGGCGTGAACTAATAATGACAGGCTTAAGTAATTATGATGAAGATTATTATAAAAGTGATCAGTATAAAGAAGACCGTGGCACTTATTTATTGGATAAATACAACTGATCATTTTTTGTGAATCACCATTAACATTCTTTTTAGCACCCAATCGAATCTTTAATATTTTTGATTAAACCGGAGTAAAACATGAGAGTACAAGCAATAGCAAAATCCGGAGGACTGTGGATGCCTTGGCATGGCAATCTACCAGAAGGTAGTAACATAGAACTTGACGTAGCTGAGGTCGTTGAGAATAGCGTGGTTACTGATGAACAAAATGACTCAGAAAATTTACCCATATTACTCAGCACACCAATCATAAAGTCGCCAGACGAAAATGCTGCTGAATTCATACGACTAACCGACGCCTTATTTGGAGAAGGTTATAGGTATGTACCCGAAAAATCAGATCAAGAAATTCTTTCTGAAGTTTTAAGTGATAAATATGCCTAATCGTGTACTACTGGATTCAAATCTTGTTCTGGATTATCTTCTAGGCCGCAAGGAAATCAACCCGCTTTGGGAAGCGCTGCCTCTTTATTTAATACAACATCAAATTCCTTTTTGTTTAGCAGCGCATCAGGTCGCGACGATTGAATATGTATTTATCAGAGAGGCTAAACGCTTGGGGCTGTGGGGAAAGCCACAAGCCAAGTTGTTATGGTCTCATTTTTTCAACAATGCTACAGTAGTCAAAACACCGGCAGCATTCGATGGAGAGCATCCACTTGCCAAAAAGGACAAGGAAGATTATCAAATACACCTTGCCGCCGAATCGGCCGGATGCCGCATCATCACTAGAGACATTGAATTTGCCTCACTTTCTCGTCTTTGCGACACACCTGAAGTTTTTTTATCGGAGTCAAGGAGAGAAACAGTTACAGCCGTTCCTTTCCTCGACCTTAAAGCCACACAAATTGAACTGCGCACAGAACTGGAACAAAGCTTTGATCGCTTACTTAATTCAGGTTGGTACATCCTCGGCCCGGACGTCGACGCTTTTGAAGCAGAATACGCAGCCTATTGCGAAGCAACCTATTGCGTAAGCGTTGCCAATGGTCTGGATGCCTTGCATTTGGCCTTACTGGCCTTGGGCGTAGAACCAGGAGACGAAGTGATTGTGCCGTCCAATACCTACATCGCAACCTGGTTAGCCGTCAGCCAATGCGGCGCAACACCCGTACCTGTTGAACCGGATGCCGCAACCTATAATATAGACCCCGCCAAAATTGAAGCGGCGATAACTTCGCGCACCAAAGTTATTTTGCCAGTACATCTCTATGGCCAACCAGCCGACATGGAACCCATTTTAGCAATTGCCAGAAAACATGGTTTACGTGTACTGGAAGATGGTGCCCAAGCGCACGGTGCTCGCTATAAAGGTAAAAGGCTTGGTGCCCATGGCGATGTGGTTGCCTGGAGTTTTTATCCCGGCAAAAACCTCGGTGCTTATGGCGATGGCGGCGCCATTACCACCAATGATCCAGAAATTGCCGATCGCATCAGTGTACTGCGCAACTACGGCTCACGGGTTAAATATGTCAATGAAGTACGTGGTTTCAACAGCCGACTTGATCCACTCCAAGCCGCCGCGTTGCGCGTTAAGCTAAAAAAACTGGATGAATGGAACACACGAAGAATCAATATCGCTGCCCGCTACAACAATGAACTGGTAAACACCGGATTGCTATTACCTGCCGCACCCCAATGGTCAGAACCGGTCTGGCATCTTTATGTCGTGCAACATCCACAACGAGATAACTTACAAAAAACGCTACACGAAGCAGGAATAGACACATTAATCCACTACCCCATTCCTCCGCATCTTCAGGCAGCTTATGCAGAACTTGGTTTTAGTAAAGGAGATTTCCCTATTGCCGAACAAATTCATAATAATGTATTGAGTTTGCCTATTGGGCCGCATCTTCCTATCGGTTGTGTCGAATTAGTCATTGAGGCACTTAAAACAATAAATACATGAGCGATCATGTTGCTTCTTACCGACGAATACTGAAAACTTAACCGTCATCGGTTATCAATACTTTATCGGCTTAACAAACTCGAAGATCTCATAGAAGCCATTCTTGACTGGACAACCGTTAGCGACTTAAACGAGTGGCTTAAACAATAAGCCACTAAAAAAATTCCAGCTTGGTCATGGCAACCTCCAGAACGCCAAGCCCCTGCTTGGCCAAGCTGCTCGCCAGTTGGAAGTGTTGGCGGTGACTCGGCCGAGCGGGGCTCGGCGCTCCCAACTTGGAAATATAAAATCTGTAATACACCTAACTTAAAAAAAGGTATCATTAAACCTGCAGGGCATGCATTGCATGCCGTTAACACCACACAATCGGAGGATCCATTATGTACGCCATAGAATTTGAAACCAATGCCAAGGGCAGAATGATAGAAATCCCTCAAGAATATGAAGCCTTAGCGTCAAAACACCTAAAAGTTATCGTCATGCTTGATGATAGAGCAGAAACACATGAAGCAAATAATCAAAAAAACAACACCAAACATCTATCAGCGCTTTCAATAAACACAAAAGGTTATAAATTTGACCGTGAAGAAGCAAATGCAAGATGAACAAGTATTTTATAGATACCAATGTTTTAATTTATGCTTATTCAAACGATGAACCTGAAAAAAATGAAAAAGCTAATGAGGTTATTTTTACTGATAATACATTAATCTCCTTACAAGTGATTAATGAATTTTCAAACACCTGCCTTCGTAAACTTAAAATAACGCCACAAAAAATTATTTCATCACTTGAAGAAATATCTAACATAATAAAAGTAACTGCATTTACACACTCAACCCAAATTAAAGCACTTCAGCTTATTAATAAATACAATTTTTCTTATTACGACTCATTGATTATCGCTACAGCAATAGAAAACGCCTGCACCATACTTTATAGTGAGGACATGCAGCACAAACAAAAAATAGAAAACCAGCTGACCATACTTAATCCCTTTATTTAACCCCCTGCTTGGCCAGACACGCAAACCCATTACAGAACGGTGTGGAGAGTTTTGTATTGTAGTCTTGCAACGTTACCTAAAGACCTTATCTAGCAACTATGCATGATCAAAACTTTAAAAACCTGATCCTGGATTATCCCCGCGAAGCCCTGGCATTTTTTGCACAGCAAGAAACAGGTGACGATTTAACCCAGGCCCGAATTATCCCAATCCGTCAGGAACAGCTTAAAGACCGCTTGGGCGACCGGTTTCGTGAACTGGATAAGCCGCTGCTGGTTGAATGGCCCAATGGCAATCGCGAAGCTATTTTCTTTGTACTGGAAGAAGAAACCCAAGGCAGCCGGTTTTCAATCCATCGTCTGGCGCATTATTGCCTGGATTTGGCAGAACTGATGGAAACCGAACGCGTTATACCGGTGGTTATCTTTTTAAATGCCGGCAAGCAAAAAACCAGTTTGCGTTTAGGAGGTGACAGACACAGCTATTTAGAGTTTAATTACTTGGCTTGCGACTTAAAACGCTTGTCAGCTAACGTATAGGTCGGGTTAGGCGCCAGCCGTAACCCGACCTATTTAACTTCGATTGTCGGGTTACGCTATCGCTAGGCAATTGTTCATACATTGGTCTACCTTCTGCATCCATACCGTCGTAACCCCAAGCCTCTGCTCCTACACAAACCAAACACACCCACAACCCTCGGCCGAGCTGGGGCTCGGCGCTCCCAACTTGGAAATATAAAATCTGTAATACAGCTGACTTAAAAAAGGTATCATTAGCCAACTCACCTTAGCCGCCCCAAATCCAGCAATCCCAGCTACATAACCAAACCATGGCGCACGATAATAGTTATAAACTACTTTTTTCTCATCCTGAAATGGTCACTGACTTGCTTAAAGGCTTTGTTAAAGAACCTTGGGTTGAACAATGCGACTTTTCTACCCTGGAAAAAGTCAGTGGCAGTTATGTGACTGATGATCTTAGAGATCGTGAAGATGATTTGATCTGGAAAATCAGCTGGGGCAATGAATGGTTGTATGTGTATCTGTTGCTGGAGTTTCAATCTTCAGTTGATCATTTTATGGCGGTACGTATTTCCGGCTATTTAGCGTTGCTGTATCAAGATATTATTCGCACTCAAAAACTGACCACCAAAGACTTGCTACCCCCAGTATTACCCATTGTACTTTACAATGGTCAACGCCGATGGACTGCCCCGCTTCAATTAGAACAACTGATCCAGCCCGCACCAGCGGGATTGGAAAAATATCGCCCCCAAACAGGCTATTTGCTACTGGATGAAGGTCGCTACCATGCTGATGAATTGAGTAGTCTTAACAACCTGGTTGCAGCGTTATTTCAACTTGAAAATAGCCGCACAGCGCAAGAAATACAAGGCATTTTGCTCCATCTTATCGACTGGCTGAAAGATCCTAAACAAACCAGCTTAAGGCGAGCTTTTACAGTCTGGTTTAACCGTGTACTATTACCCGCTAAAGCGCCCGATGCTCACTTTACAGAATTAAATGATCTTAACGAGGTAAACACCATGTTGGCAGAACGCATTAAACAATGGACACAAGATTGGAAGCAAGAGGGACGTCAAGAGGGACGTCAAGAAGGACGTAAAGAGGGACGTCAAGAGGGACGTCAAGAGGGACGTCAAGAAGGACGTCAAGAAGGACGTCAAGAAGGACGTCAAGAGGGGCGTCAAGAAGGACGTCAAGAAGAAGCTGCCAAACTTTTTTTGTTGCTGCTTAAATCCAAATTTGGAGAGATCAATAATCAATTACAAGAAAAAGTGCAAAACGCCAATCCTGAATTGATTGAATCCTGGACTAAACAAATTTTTCAG
>CAIKYI010000704.1 GCA_903831545.1 uncultured Methylobacter sp.
CGGTAGCGGTTTAATGGGTTTACTGGGCTTAAGGCGACGCGGTAACATCGGGTAATTTGACACTTCGGGTGATTCGGTACTTTTGGGGGTTAAGGGGGCGATAGCCCCCTTACGATTTTTTTTTGGGGGTATTGACGCATGGCGCGCTATGAACACTTACCCATCTATCGCGACGCGTTGAATCTGGCGGTGCATTTTGAAAAAATCGTCGCCAATTTCAGCCGTTACCACAAATACACCCTGGGTACAGAGCTGCGCAATGCCAGTCGTCAGGCGGTCAAGTTGGTGATTCATGCCAACAACCAGACCGACAAATTGCAGGCTTTGCAGGCTTTACGCGAGCATCTTGAAGAATTGTTGTTATTGATTCGTCTGGCTAAAGAAGTCCAGGCGTTTAAAAGTTTTAACGCCTACAGCCACGTTGTGGAACTGACGGCTAAAGTTTGCAGACAGAATGAAGGCTGGCTGAAAAGCCTTCGTCCGCCCCGGCAGGACGATAAAAACAAGCGAGCCTGAATGGTGCGGTCGTTAAAATGCCGTGCCAGCGTGCCGAGTTGTATCATTGTGCGCCCGTTTCACCTGGTTTATCCAGGTATGATCATACAGTGCGGAATACCGGTGATTCGGCTTTCCAAACGGTGGGTTAATGATTAACCGTTAAGTAAACGGGCTATGCGTCAGTCTATGTGTACTGGTCGGGTAGTGAGTACGCGCCCAATCCTAACAACGCGTGGAACTTCAACACTAACAATGGCAACCAGAACAACAACAATAAGAACAATCAGCTATATGCATGGGCTGTTCGCCCCGGAGAATGATGTCGCTTGTTGAACCTGGTAGTTTGTTTACGTTTGAACAGCTGTACCGGCAGTATTTGAGTTGCCGGAAAGGCAAGCGGAACACCTACAATGCCTTGCGCTTTGAAGCACGGCAGGAATTAAACCTGCTGGAACTGGCGGAGGCGCTGCAAGAGCGCAGCTATCGCCCGTCTTCCTCTGTCTGTTTTGTTACACAACGCCCGAAAATGCGGGAGATTTTTGCCGCTGATTTTAAGGATCGCATCGTTCATCATGTGCTGGTCGATGAGCTGGAACGGTATTGGGACCCGGTGTTTATCCATGATTCATACGCCTGCCGCCGTGGCAAAGGTATCCATCAGGCGGTTGCACGGCTGCGGCAATTTATCCGCCAGGGTTCCTACAACGGACAACAGCGGTTGTGGTATCTGCAACTGGATATTCGTAATTACTTTATGAGCATCGATAAAGCGGTGTTGTTTGCCTTGTTAAAGCCGCATATCGATAATGTGGAAACGCTGTGGCTAACCAAGTTGCTGGTGTTCCACGATTGTACCGAGCATTTCACTTATAAAGGCCGTCCCGGTTTACTGCAACAATTACCCGCTCATAAATCCTTGCTGCAAGCGCCACCTGGAAAAGGCCTGCCGATTGGCAACCTCAACAGCCAGTTTTTTGCCAATGTGTATTTGAATGCCTTGGATCAGTTTGTCAAACACACCCTCAAATGCCGTTATTATCTGCGTTATTGCGATGACTTTGTGTTGCTGTCCCAAGACCCACAACAACTGAGCCACTGGCGTGAACAGATCAGCCGGTTTTTGGCGGAGCATTTATTATTGGAGCTGAATGACAAGCGCGAAAAACTCAGACCGGTCAGTGATGGCGTGGATTTTTTGGGTTATATTGTACGCCGCGATTACCTGCTGGTACGGCGGCGAGTGGTAAATAATTTGCGTGGCAAGTTGCGAAGTTTTGAAGCCCAACTGGTAAAACAACGGCAATATTACCGGGTGTATCGTTATGAGGAGCCGTTAGTCGAGGCACTGGCAGGAAGTCTGGCTTCATACCTGGGGCATTTAAGTCATGCAGACAGTTTTGCCTTGCAAAACCGCATTTGGCGGGAGTTTGTTTTTTTAGAACAGTATTTCCAAATCGATGAAACCCAGCAGAAGCTGATTCGTCGGCATTGGGTGACTAATGGTTTTAGAACAGTGTTGGGGCAATACCGCTGCTTTCGGGGATTTTTTACCAGTGACGTGTTGTTTTTTCAAGTGGGCCGGTTTATCGAGTTTTATGGCGAGGCCGATCAGGCTATTGCTGAGTTGCTGGGATTAAAACGCATGGCTGATAATCGACGCGGGGCCTTGTGGGGTTTTCCGATAAAACAGGCGAGGTATTATTTACGGCGTTTGCTTAAGGCGGGATTTCCGGTGGTTTGTATTGTTGAAACAGGCTTGTATTTGGGTGTAAGTCAGGTGCGGAAGGTTGTTTGTAGGGTTGCTCCTGTGGTTTGTCAATGAGTAACTCACTATTTATGCATAAACTGAAATAAAGAAATCAGGGTTTTGTTTAGCATGATGGTCTGCAATGGCTCGTATTGCAGACGTTAATTAACGGTAAGTGTCGGTCAGCTGTTGGCCGATATTTGACGCTCACTTGTATTGCAAAGTATGTCAATTTGTTAGAAAAAGCATAAAATCATTTCATCATTGCGGCAAAACAATCTGCTTAGCTGAATCAATAATCAATGCCCGATAATAAAAATAAATTATCTTGTTGGGCTCAAGCGCCATGGCAGCAATGGTGTTTGCCAGTGCCATATCGATAAAAAATTGTTCATGCTCAATGCTGTTTGATAAGGCTACCCCTAATGGCTTACAGCGCAGGACTACATTGCCAAATAATGCCGGTGTTAGACAATCGGTTGCATTATGCGTATTCAGTAACCATTGCCCGAATCTGACGCGTTCCCGAAAATAGCCTTGGCAGGCTTCATTGCTACCGTTGCTTTACCTTGTTCCGTAATTGGCCCGGTACTTTTCTCCCAAGGTTTCCAGGCTTGAATAGCCAGTGCTTGAGCCGCCTTTTGTTCGTCTGTCCAATGTCTGACTGCCTTAAGCGTCAATTTTGCAAGGGCAGTTAGCCCAAAATCATTAAGCTGGTCGAGCAGAGCTACTGAGCATAAGCTTTCAACGAGTACAGAACGCTCTACAGGGCTTCTGTTGCCATGATTGACATCATACAAATAGGATTTTAGTCGGGATGCAAACAATAACGCTTTAGAAATTGCCTCTTCGCTATTTTGTGTTTTTTGTGTTTTAAGACTGACAGTAACTTGGGTAAAATCTAGAAGTGTTTGAAGTTCGATAGGAACTATCAAACGAAAGTAGAAGACGTTCTTACGCCTAAAAAGATATGGTATTTTTCCCATAATTAAAGCCTCATTTGTGACAGTATTTTGTAATAAATACCGCTTATGGACCTAAATTTTGGTAAAAACTATAATAAAATACCTATAAAACAATAACATACATAGTGGCGGAGAGAGAGGGGTTCGAACCCTCGATACGTTGCCGTATACACACTTTCCAGGCGTGCGCCTTCGACCACTCGGCCATCTCTCCTATACCTTGATGTCTCGTATATTACGACGAGCTGACTAGCATAATCTATATTTAGCTTCGGCGCAATGGTAATAGCCGTTGCACATTAAGCCAACAATTCTCGTAATGACGCTAATTGCCCAAAATGGCCTCTTGTTTTCAATATGAAAACAGTTTGAGAACTCCCTTCTTTAGAAATTATGTGTCTATTAAAACCTGGCTCAATGCCCAGCAATACAATGGTTGCGGAATAAGATTTTAAATAGAAGCGTAAAACCTAATATGATAAAACATAGTCCAGTAATATTTGAAGATATCGACACCTAACCTAACCTAACCTAACCTGATCAAGATTTTGCAAAAACTCGTTATCTACAATCATGGCAAAGACAGTATTTCTTGGGGGAAAACGGCTATAGTGCTGGCTGATGTTGCCAAGTAACAAGGTTTGATTTTCATCAGTCCTGATTATCAAGTCCCTAACGAACCCGATCTGCCTGATAAAAAACTGCTTGCTATGAAGCTTCAGTTTATCAGGAAATCAATATGGTCGACTTTATCCTGGTCGTTTATGTGGTAACGGTAGCATCCGAGATCATCACACTCAAGGGTCTGTTTCTGATAACTCCTACCTTTTACTTGAAAGGTATCAATGCACTGAATTTAAACCCTATGCTGTGTATTTTGCCGATTATAGTCGATGTCTTTGCTCTATTTTTGGGCGATTGTGCGAGAAAGCCACTCAATGTTTAAAGCATACTGCCCGGAATATTTATAAACCCTGACGATTGTTTGACTTTCGCTTATTGCGAATAGTGTCGGCAATTGATCTGGTTTTCGTGGTTTATTGAAGGCTTTGGTACTGCCTGCCATCCGGAACTATACAATGATGCGGGTAGTCAGACCACAATCATTAAGTTAAGCTAAGAAAAACCAAAAAACACAAATTAAAAATATCATGACTTTTATTATCCGCACCTTGTCTCAAAGTTGTATTTTTTTCAGGAAAACAGCGTTGACATTTGGACTTGCGTTATTTTTACCTGGGCTGTGTTTTCATGTTTCCACCCAATCTATCCGCCTAAGTTGGGTTGACGTCTTGGCTTACGACGCTGATTCCAGTCTTGCAGACAAATCCCTGCTGACACTTAAACTGGCGCTTGCACAAGCTTTGGCCGGTAATCCTGGGCTGGCTGAAATCAAGGCCCGAGCCGAAGCGCTGGCGGCAGTTCCTGCACAAATGGGCGCATTACCAGATCCAACGATCAGTTTTGACATGCAAAACGTGCCTACCCGCACTTTTGATCTGCGCAAAGAAGATATGACCATGTTAGGTGTGAGCATCAATCAGGCTTTCCCTTTTCCGGGCAAGTTAGCTTTGCGGGAAAAGATTGCCGAAAAAGAAGCGCTGGCGGCCGCTGATTCGGTTGACGAAGCGCGTTTACGTTTGATGCGGGAGGTAAAACAGAGCTGGTGGCGCTTGTATTATTACGATCGGGCCTTTAATTTATTGAACGAGGCTGAGGGATTTTTTTTGCAGCTCATCGATGTCGCTCAAGCCAAATATAAGGTGGGTAAAGGTTCGCAGCAGGATGTGCAGTTGGCGCAATTGGAACTTTCAAAATTAAAAGAAGAAAAATTAAATCTGATCGGCATGCGTCATGCACAAAATGCCAGATTTAACGTACTCCTTGATCGCACGCCTGAATCTCCTATCCGGCTTCCTTCTGAAGCCGAATTTAAGTTGCCGATGCTGGATTCGACTGTCTTACAGACCAAGGCTTTGCAAACCCGTCCTTTATTTGCCCAACACAGTAAAATGCTGGATGCCGCTGTAGCCCGAGTTGATCTGGCAAAAAAGGATTATTACCCCGATTTTACGGTGGGGGCAGGTTATGCAAATCGCCAAAACACGCCGACCGGTGAGGTTCGTAGCGATTTCGCCAATGTCCAGTTAAGCATGAGTGTGCCGGTTTATGCCGGTCAAAAGCAAGCCAAAGCCGTAGATCAACGTCAGAGTGAGTTGTTACAAGAACAATATTCGCTACAGGATCAGCATCACAAAATCCAGGCTGAAATCTCGGTTAAAGCCGCAGAATATGAGCACGGTAAGGAAAAGCTACAATTGCTTGAGCATGAAATAATCCCACAGGCCCAACAAACGGTAAATTCTTTGTTGGCGGGTTATCAAGTGAGTCAGGCCGATTTTAGTGATTTATTACGCACTCAATTAAGCCTTTTACAATATCAAACAGAGTATTGGCAAGCATTGGTGTCCAGCCAGGAAAGCCTGGCCGAATTATCGGCAGAAGTAGGCGAGGAGTTAAGTCATGAGTAAATACTTTTGGATAGTTTTGGTTCTGCTGCTGGGCCTTGGTTTGGGTTTCTGGGCGGGACATCAAGAAGGGCGGCAACACCCGAGTCCGGATCTTGGCGCGGAAAAAAAACCGTTATATTATCGCCATCCGATGAATCCTAAAGTCACCTCGCTTACTCCCGCCAAAGATGAGATGGGTATGGATTATGTGCCGGTTTTTGCCGAGCAACCGAACTCAATCATTTCGCCGCAGGAAGCTGGAAAAATTTTGTACTATCGTCATCCGATGGGGGCAGCTGATACTTCGTTGGTGCCCAAAAAAGATGAAATGGGCATGGATTATCTTCCTGTTTATGAGAAAGAATTGGCTAAGGTCGGCCAGGTTGATATCAGTCCGGAAAAAATTCAGAAATTGGGCGTTACTACGGAAATCATCTCCCAGCGCAGACTAACACGCAGCATTCGCGCCTTGGGCAGTATTCAGGATGACGAAAGTCGAGTTCACGCTGTGACTCCCAAGTTTGAAGCTTGGGTTCAACGATTGTATGTCAATACCACAGGAGCCAACGTTAAACGAGGTCAAGCATTACTTGAGATATACAGCCCCGAGTTATTGACGGCACAACAGGAATATCTGATTGCAAAACAGGGGCAGCAAGCACTACACCAGAGCAGTCCCCAGGCTCGCAAAACAGCGGAACAGTTGACTGGTAATGCCTTGCAACGTTTACATTATTGGGATATCGCCCCGGCACAGTTGCTGCGCTTACAAACTCAGGAAAAAACGCTGGATACTTTGCCATTGATGTCGCCGGTTAATGGTGTGGTGCTGGACAAACCGGCACAGGAGGGCATGCGTTTTATGCCAGGTGAACTTTTGTTTCGAATTGCTGACTTAAGCACGGTGTGGTTGGTGATGGATGTTTTTGAGCAGGATATCGGTGGACTGCGCTTGGGACAAGTCGCAGAGGTTCATATTAACGCATATCCCGGCAAGCTATTTAGCGGCAAGGTTGAGTTTATCTATCCAACCCTGACCACGGAAACGCGCACCGTTAAAGTAAGAGTTGTCTTGCCTAATGCTGACGGCAGGCTAAAGCCAGGTCTTTATGGTGGTGCGTCGCTGGCCGCTATTGAAAACAAACCAGGCATGTTAGCGGTACCCGATTCGGCAGTCCTCGATAGCGGTGCAAGGCAAGTGGTTTTAGTGCAGAAAGGCGAGGGACGGTTTGAGCCGCATGCCGTCAAACTGGGACTTCAGGCCGATGGTTATTGGGAAGTCATTAACGGTTTGGAAGATGGTGATGAAGTTGTGACCCATGCCAATTTTCTGATTGATGCAGAAAGCAATCTCAAGTCGGCGTTGGAGGGGTTCGATAGTCAGGGGACTGAACCTTCGAATACTGCTGGAGATTAAAAATGATAAATCGCTATAATCAATAAAGGCGTAATAGTATTTCAAATGATTAACAACACACAGGGGGATGGCATGGCAACTAATCTGGCAGTTGATGATGAACTTATTCAGGAAGCACTGGCTGTAGGACATCAATCAACTAAAAAGGCAGTCGTAATAGAAGCTTTACAGGAATATATACAAAGAAGAAAGCAACTGGAAATTCTTCAGTTATTTAATACGATTGACTATGATGAATCGTTTGATTATAAACCGCAGCGTAAAATAACGTGAAAGTGATCGTTGATACTAGCATCTGGTCGCTGGCATTAAGACGAAAAAACGTAGTTGATTCAGCTTATATTGTCGAACTCCAAGAACTTGTGAAAGAGCTAAGGGTTCAGATGATAGGCGCAATCCGACAGGAGGTTTTATCCGGTATAAAACTGGAGTCTCAATTTCATACATTAAAGTTAAAGCTATCAGCATTTTCCGCTTTAGTTCACACAGAAACTGATTTTGAATTAGCGGCTGAATTCTTTAATTTTCTCAGAAGTAAAGGCATTCAAGGATCAGATGCCGATTTTTTCGATTTGTGCGGTCTTGGCAAACCATCATTTACCCATTTTTAGCATGGACAAGGATTTTGATTTGTATAAAAAATATTTGCCAATTGAAACTCATCAGATTCGAGGACTATCAGTTTAAGTTAGAGCAATTTCTCATCAATATAAAACAGGTAGTGCCTCAATCATGTTAAATCATATTATCGCCTGGTCCTTACGCAACGTATTTTTGGTGTTGCTGACCACTTTCGGCATCATCATTGGCGGGGCTTATGCTTTGTCCAGGATGCCACTGGATGCGCTACCTGATTTATCCGATGCACAGGTCATCGTTTATGCCGAATATCCAGGACAAGCGCCACAAGTCGTTGAAGATCAGGTGACTTATCCGCTAACGACTGCGATGTTAAGTGTTCCACGCTCCAAAGTTGTGCGTGGTTTTTCTTTTTTCGGGGCCTCCTTCGTATATGTGATTTTTGAGGACGGCACAGATATTTACTGGGCGCGTTCACGGGTTCTTGAATATCTCACAACCTTGACCGGTAACCTGCCACTCAGTGTCAAACCCAAATTGGGGCCGGATGCCTCGGGTGTTGGCTGGGTTTATCAATATGTCCTGGTGGCAAAAAACTATTCGCTCGCTGAATTGCGCACTCTGCAAGACTGGTTTGTTCGCTACCAATTAAGCAAAGCCAAAGGTGTGGCAGAAATTGCCAGCATCGGCGGCTTTGTGCAGCAATACCAGGTCACTGTCGATCCCCACAAGTTGCAAGCTTATGGCATTTCTTTACGAACCCTCAGCGATACTATCCGCAATGGCAACCGTGATGTCGGTGGGCGTGTCATTGAACTTGCCGAAACTGAATACATGGTGCGTGGTCATGGCTATTTGCGCGGTGCCAAGGATTTGCAAAAGCTGGTATTGAAGGTTGAGAACGGAATTCCAGTGTTGGTGCGAGATGTGGCCCGGGTGGAACTGGTTCCCGATGAACGTCGCGGCATTACCGAATTGAATGGCGAAGGTGAGGCGGTTTCCGGTATCGCCCTGGCGCGTTATGGTCAGAATGCGCTGGAGGTGATTAGTCATGTCAAAGAACGATTGCACGAAATTACCACCGGTTTGCCAAACGGCGTCAGTGTGCAAACGGTTTATGACCGTTCCGAGCTGATCCATCGGGCAATTGAGAATCTGCGCCACACTTTGCTGGAAGAAAGCATCGTAGTTGCGGCTGTCTGTGTGCTGTTTTTATTGCATTTACGCAGTGCGTTGGTGGCGATTTTAATGTTGCCGGTCGGCATCCTGATCGCTTTTATCGTGATGCAGGCGTTAGGGATGAATTCTAATATCATGAGTCTCGGCGGTATTGCCATCGCTATTGGTGCGATGGTGGATGCCGCGATTGTGATGATCGAAAATACGCATAAACATCTGGAGCGTGATGCAGACCGTTTGCCGCGTGCAGAAA